>CAZRKO010000007.1:0-18321 GCA_964600445.1 uncultured archaeon | reverse complement strand
TAAAAGAAAAGGATAAACTAAAAGAAAATCTCAATAAATTATTGAAAAATAGCCAAGATGGTTTAATCGAATTAAAAAAACTGAAGAATAGATCTGATTTCGAAGATTTAGTTGATCAAGTTCAACTCTCCAAAGTAAAACCTGAAGAATTAACAAACGATCAATTTAATTCATTGTTTCTTGCGTTTAAATCAGTAAAATATATGGCACCACCGACGGATACAGCGATTCCAGTTGGAGATACCATCTTGGAAAATACTTTGATCAAAGATCTAGGCTTACGAGTTTCAGAGAATTTGGATGACTTCGATCTACCCGCCGATGAACTTAGTAAATCAATTGATATTTTGCTTAATAATAAAAAAGCCGTGATGTTACAGGAGGATTCAAATGCTTCTGAAGAAATTTTAAACAATATTTCTGTAGATTTAGAAGAAGTTATCGATATTAATTCTCAAATTTTGAAGAACATTGATATTAAAGATGACAGTCTAGATTTGGACCAAATAAAACAATCTATAAATGAAATTATAGGGAAAGATGAAGTTGAAACAACAGAGACTTATAATTTGGTTTTCGAATACTTTTTAGAAAATTATACTAAAGATGATGATTTCATTTCAGCTGAAACAAGAGATCCAACAAGTGGAAAAGGATTGGCTTATGTTGTAGAAGCAGTTTTAACATATTCAAACCGGTTCGAAGTCCCAAAACGTTCCAGAGATGTTTTATCTCGATTTGTAAATAGAACTCCTAAATTAAGGGATAGTGCTGATTGCGCTATAACAAAAGCAGTTCAATCGGTTAATTGGAAAAATTATAAATTAGATACTTACGATAATAATTTGCCTAAAGGACCAATAAAATTATTAGTTAACGTTTCAGGTCCTTTTGTTCACTTAATGTTTAAATCTCAGTCGAAAAACGCTTTAGCTGATGATGAAAGTTTAATTAGGGAAATTAAATTTTGTCTGGAAGCAATAGGACGTAGATTGAGAGTATATGTTAATCGAAAAGATACCCTACGTAAAAGTGAAAAACGAGCAAGTTTAATCGAAAAATATATTCCAAAATTTGTTAAAAGTGTGTATAATATAGCCTCTCAAGGGGATGGGATATATAAAAATCAGATTGATGAGGAAGAACTCCAAAATTTGATGAAAGAAGCTATAGGTGGTAAGAAAATTCCTACTATCACCCAAGAACCATTACCAATAAAAGCTGAAACTGAAGTTCTTGAACCTCATGAGGAGAAATTAGAAGTAAAAGAGGAAAAAATAGAAAAGAAAGAAACAATTATAGAAAAAGAACCACCAACAGAAGAAGTACCGATTATTAAAGAAATCACTACCAAGAAAGAAGAGCCTGACATTGAAAATCTCAATCAATGGACTGTGAAAAAATTACGGGCATATTGTAATGAAAAAAATATCACTATTCCCTCTAAAATAAGAAAAACTGAGATAATTAAGAGAATTCAGGATAATCTTAAGGGAGTACAAAAGATGATTGTCGAAGAAAAGAAACCTGAAAAAGTTGAATTGGCAGAAATCAAACCTGTTGACCTTGAAAAAATTAAAGCTGCGAAGGCCCGCATACAAGCTACAAAAAGGAAAGTTCCACCTAAACCTAAAGCTCCAGTTTCACCTCCAAAACCAATACAAACCCAATTACCAGTAATTACCACTAAAAGTTTGATCGACGCATTGACAGATGAATGGCAAACTATAAAGCATCTTATTTTCAAAATGAGAATTAAAGATATGATGGATGCGAGATTTTTACAGATCAAATTAAAAGAACTTGAACGTAAAGGA
The DNA here is from genome assembly GCA_964600445.1 of uncultured archaeon. Taxonomy (GTDB): domain Archaea; phylum Asgardarchaeota; class Lokiarchaeia; order Sigyniarchaeales; family SOKP01; genus LW40-45. The sequence continues at coordinate 16,504 of CAZRKO010000007.1, read as the reverse complement.
AAAGTTATAGTTGATGTTAAAATGGGCAAAAAACATTGGAAATTAAAATAATAGGTGTTTATATTATGGCTAAAAAGAAAAAGAGTCAAGAATGGGATTTGACAGCAACAAAAAATTTACTCCAAGAATATCTAAAAAAAGGAAGAGAAAAAAAAGAAATTAAACTTCCAGAAGATACTATAAAAATTGATGATCTAAACAGAAAAGAAACATTAAACAGGATCTACAAACTTGTTGATAGTGTAATAGCAAAAATTTATGCAACTGGTAGACCTACAGTTGAATTACCATCTAAATCGAGTTCAAACATTATATGGGATGAAGATAATGATTTATTATTGCTTGGCAGACAAATTATGGAAAAACAATTTCATTCTCTTACTAGCGTTGTAGATATTACTAGATTAATGAGAGTGCTTGAAATTGTTGATGAATTGTTAATTAAAGATATTCATGCAACTAAGCGTGAGATTTTCTATACTGACGTTAAACTATTTACAGATCAGAAAAATAGTGATAAAAGCATCGAAGATGTTGCTTCAATGCTCTATACAACAAGAAACGCCACTCATATAGTTGCTGCACCAAAAGGCACTTGTGTTGGAAGACTTAGAATTAGAGATAGGAATGATATTATCGATCTTGAAGGTTTAGGAACTGGAGGATGGACAATTTCACCTATGCTTGATAATATTGAAATATTAGAATCAGACGCAGAATTTATTTTAGTAATTGAAAAAGATGCGGCTATGATGAGATTAGCAGAAGCAAGATTTTGGCGGAAATATCCCTGTATCCTGTTAACAGCACAAGGTGTGGGAAATGTTGCTGTACGGATGTTCTTAAAGCGTTTATCGAAGGAATTAAATCTCCCTGTTTTTAGTTTAGTTGATAGCGACCCTTATGGGCATTATATTCATTCGATCTATCTACGTGGGTCGAAGAGATTGAGTTATGAATCTCCCTTTCTTGCTACGCCAAATATAAAGCTACTAGGAGTGCTGACAAGAGACTTAGATAAGTATAAAATCCCAGAAGAAGTCAGACTACCCATGACTAAAGTAGATATCAAAAGAACGAAAGATATACTTAATGAAGATTTTGTAAAACAAAATAAGGAATGGTATGATGATCTTAATCTTGCTCTTCAATTAAAAATAAAAGCTGAAATTCAAGCATTTTCTTCCCATGGGTTTGAATTTTTAACAGAGACATATCTACCAGAGAAACTAACGACCGGGGATTGGATATAGGAGGTTTTTAGGATGAAACTATTTCAAAAAAAGGATGGTGGCATCGTTCAGTTAATTGGTAAGGAAAAAATGCAAGAATGGCCCGTAGAATTACCTCTTGTGTTTATTGAATATATTAAAGATAAACAGCTTGGCACATATGGAGATACTAAAGTAGAAAAGGAAATCTCAGCCTATCTTGATGAAATTCTTAAGGATGTGGCTATACCTCGATTAATATCTGTATTAGGAGGCGATGATCAAGAAGAAATAATTCTAGCCCTTAAACGTATTGAGGAACTTTCAAAAAAGAACACAGAAATGGCAAGACCAATAAAGCCTTATTTGGAAAATTTACTTAAAAATCAAAATAAAAATATTGTAAAACTTGCTCAATCTATTACAGATAATTTTCAAAAGGCAGATCGAAAAAAGGAACTTGCTAAAAAAAGAGTTGTAATGCGAGAAAAAGAAAAACAATTTTTAGCGGGAAAAATTAGCGGAGAGGAGTACGCTAAAGCAAGACGAGAGTATCTAACACTTAAGGATTAACAATTTAAGAATTTCTCTTTTTTATTTTGATTTTGTTTACTGAATGAAAACTTTTTTTATAAGTATTTTTTAGTTCAAAAGTATTTCAAATAAGTCCCTATAATATTAGCTATTTAATAAAATAGTTTTAGATTAAAGGAAAATTAAATTTCTTATGAGTTGGGAAAAAGAAAAAGAGTTATTTTATAACCTAATCATTGAAAATGACATAATTGGATTTTTTAAAGAACCTTTAAAATTAAAATCTGGTAGATTATCTTATTGGTATGTTAATTGGAGAAATATATCCGAAGATATATTTTTACTCGATAAATTGACTGATTATATCATCTCTTTCGTTCAGAGTTTAGGGTTAAAACCAGACTGTTTTTATGGTGTTCCAGAGGGGGCAACAAAATTAGGAATAATTACCCAGTATAAATGGGCTAAAAAACAACCTGATTATAATAAAGGAGTCTATAGTTTATCTATGGGAAGAGCAAAGCCGAAGCAACATGGAGATCCAAAAGATAAATATTATCTGGGTTTTCCAAAGGGGAGAATTATAGTACTTGAAGATACTCTTACAACTGGAGGCTCTTTAATTGAAACAATTGATAATTTACTGTCCTTTAAAGTTAAAATCATGGCTGTAATAGGTTTAACAGATAGAAACGAAATTAGGGATGATGGAAAAAGTGTCGAAGAAGCAATCAAAGAAAAAAATGTTCAATTCTATGCTATGAGTAATGCGATTGAATTGTTGCCAAGAGCTTATCAAAAAATTAAACCAGGTATAGAAATTGCGAAAAATATAGAAAAATATTTTAAAAAGTATGGAATTCATGAAATTAAACTAGTCTAAAATATTTATAATAGATTCAGCTTTTAATTCTAGTTAAACTGAGAAAAAATTCCCTCCAGATATTAATGATCTTATGAATATTGTTATATAAAAGATGCTCAGATGCTGCTAACCTCCTCTCAACCTCTATAGATAAATCACTTTTAGCTATTCTCATAATTTTTAATATTCGAGAATCTAAAACACTGGTATGGTATGATTTGTAATCATCTAAAAACCGTTGAGGCTTATTATTTTCTATTACTTCCTTTTCCATGAATAGATTAAATTCCTTGATTTTGTTTAAAAAATAATCATGCTCTCGTTGTATAAGCTTTTGATCGTCTCTTTCCTCTATAGCAAAACGTTGTAAATCCACATTATCACATTTATCGCTAGGTGCAACTTTTAATATACTATTTTTAATAAATGGAACTGCCAAAAAGAATTTTAATTTGTATTTTTTTCCCTTTTCAAATGGTCCTAATTTATCTCCTAAAATTAAAAAACCCTTATGATTTTTAATGCATTCGGTATGAATATCTTCATTCCTAAAAATAAAATTTATTCTTCTTAAAGAATCAAGAAATTCGTATTCTATTTTATTCAAATTAATCATCTTGAGAGAATTTATTAAAAAAATTTATTTTAATATACATTACTAAGTTTAATAAGAAAAATAAAATTTCTATTAAATTATTAATATCTCTTATTATTCTGTGAAAATCTTGATATTACAAGATACCTTATTAGATGTTTTATTTGGAAATGGAGCTTCAATAGCATTAGTAATTATTTTTCTTATTGTTTTAATCATAGGTACGTTATTGATTTATTTCCAAGTAGCATTGGTATTAAAAGGGGAGTTTAAACTTAAAGATAGACTTCAATGTATTGTTTTTGGGATAATTTTTAGTTTCGCAGTAATGATTGTTGTAGCAATGGCTTTTATTTTTGCAATAAAAACACCCGAATTCTGGAAAACTAGTGAAACTGGACCACCTGAAATCCATCCATATTACCTTCTAATACCCTTTGGAATATGTTTAGCGTATATCACTTTTTATCCCTTAATAGATTTTTTATTTATAGCGTTAAGCGATGAATCAGATGAGGGGTTAACTCCATTTCATAAATTCATAGGAGATAAAATTATTAATAAATCACCTAATAAACTAATTCGTGTAATTTTAGCTGTAGGATTTTTTTTAGGAGTATTCTTTCTTCCTCCATTACTTCTCTCTTTAATTGGTTTACCATTTTTAATGATTTGGATTTCGTGGATGCTCGTTTATCCTTTGTTGATATTAACTTTTTATGGTTCTAAAGGATATATTGCTGGAATCACTAATGTGTATTACCATATCCCTGATATGAGAAGATCTTTATATCTTGGTTTTGAAGATGGCAAAAGAACTATAAAAGAATTTCTTAATGACCCAACCCCAAGGATTATTTTAGGATTAATGCTCTTTGTGTTTGTTTGGGCCTGGATATCGATGATTCAAACAATAGGCTACTATTTTTCTGGGGCTTTACTAATTTCCCCTTATTCATATGCGGGGATCGTATTTGTAACGCTTGCGATGGGAATTATCGGTTTTTTCTCGCGTTTCTGGAACAGAATTATTAAATACCGGGGTATAGATATCTATTTTGCAGCCTACTTAATGGCTGCGGTGGGTGTAAATGTATTCGTTAATTTTCTAATAGTTAATGCTGACAAATTATCAGATACTCTTGCAAAATCGAATTTTACAACTTCAATAGTCCCTAATTATTTATTATTTGCTTGGACAGCAGCAATAGAGGAAATTATTTTAGTATCAATTACAACCTATTATTTTCTATCAAAAAGAAACGAATTTACTAACAATCTCAAGTTTTCTCTTATAGCTGAATGCGGACAAACTTTTGATCCCATTCCTTTATTCAATTTTATAAAAAGTGAAAACCTAAAAGTAAGAAGACTTGCTGAAGAGGCTTTAACTTTGATGTATGAAAGAATTCCTCTTAAAGTAGAAATAAATCTTAACGATATGAAGTATAAAAATCCTTTAATTGATGGTATATGTGATCCTAATCCCAATTCAAAAAATATATGTTATAAAATATTACTCCAATTAGAAAAAAATGCTCCAAATGTCGTATTGCCTTGGATAATTGAATCTTTAAATTCTCCAAATTACGATAAAAGTTTACCATTTGCACAGTCGCTAATAACAGCAAACATAAATTTAATTAAAAAAATACCAGAGCAAGAGATTTTCGATTTAATTGAAGATACAGAATGGAGATTAAAGTTAGTAGGACTAAAAATCTTATCCAGGTTAATTGAAAACAACATTAAATTAACATCAGAATTGAATATAAAAAAATTGGTAAACGACCCGGACAGCCAAGTACAGGTTGAAGCTCTAAATATTTTAGCTCTATCTACAGTAATAATACCTTTTGAGTTAATTAATGATAAAATAAACCATTCTAATAAAGAAATTCGAGCAGCAGCAATTAAAAACATAAAAAATATCGATATTGAAGATATTAATTCTGAAATGATTTCTAAACTGAAATCCCTAATTAAAGATCCAACAAGCTCTGTTAGAGCATCTGTGTTTGAAATATTTGCTAAATTGGGAAATTTTAAGCGATTTAACCTTCCTCTTTTACCCTTTTTAAATGGGTTAATCGATTTAAATAAAAATGTTAGGGATGCGTCTGTTTTAGCATTAGAGAAATATTTCAATGAAGAACCAGATTCTTTGGATATCGACTTGATTATAAATAAGATAGATCCCAATAATAATGAGATATTAAATAGTGTTTTATCTCTACTTGGTAGACTTTGGGAACAAAATCCAGAGAAAATCTTAACTACCTTACTAATTTTTATTAAATTTGATAATGACGATTTAAAAGAATTTATATCAAAAATCCTTATTGAAAAATATAAGACTAATCCAAATTTAATATTGCAAAATCTAATAAAAGTTCCGGACGTTTCTAAATTTATTACAAAAGGAATTATTACTAGAACGATTATAAATATTGCTAAAAAAGATCCAAATAGTCTAATTCCATTATTAATTGAATATTTAGATGATGATAATGATGAAATTAGATTAAATGCTATTGGCTCATTAGAGGGGCTTGCCGATGAGTATTATGATAATATTAAGATAAAACCTATAGTCTATATCCTTCAAAAAGATAAAAATCAGCAAATTAAAAAAGAAGCCTCAAAGATTCTATCAAAAATAGCTATGAAAGATCCTGAAGCGATAAAACCGGAGATATCCATCATCCTACAATCTTTGCAAGACCAAGAAGCAACAGTTAAAGTTACTATATCTAAATCATTATTAGAAATTGCACGAGAAGCTCCTGAAATTATACCTATAAGTTTAATAATTAAATTACTCTCGGATCAAGATTCCTTTATAAGAGAATCTGGAATAAAAATGTTAGGATATATAGGATTTAAGGCTCCCAATGAGGCATTAAATATTATAATTGAAAAGGGATTAAATGATGATGATTGGATTGTTAGAGAAGCATCAGTTTCAAGTTTGGGAGAGATTATCGAACATGTTGAGAATAAGGAACTCATAATTAACATTCTTATACCACTTTTAGATGATGAAAAAGCCTGGGTTCGGAGATCGGCAATGAAGATCTTATCTAATATAAAGGATATAAAAGCGTCATATATTCCATTTGATAAAGTTTCAGATAATCTGAAAAACAATGATCCTAAAGTTAGAGAAGCCTCAGCTGGACTACTTAAAATATATGGACTTCATAACATTGATATAATTTTTGAAAATATCCTCTCTCTTTTAGAAGATGAATCAGAAGAAGTAAGAAATAGTATGATAAATTCAATGATAGAAATAATCCAAAAAATAGGCCTTTCCCAGATTCTTTCCAAACTCCTTAAAAATCTAAGTGATGAAGGATCTATTGAATTACAGCGTTCAATTGCTACAATTTTGGGACGAACCTCAAGATATGAAGATGAAAAAACCAAAAAGAGAGTAATAGCTTTATTGAAAATAAGGTGCGAAATGAGTCAAGATCCTGTGATATGTGAAAACTTACATAAGATTAGAGAAAGTTAGTTAATTAATCTAATTTTGATATATAGTTTCAAAAATTACAAAACTTACTCTCACTCATGGAGTTTTTATAATTGGATATTTACACTTTAATAAAATTACGACATTAATATTTAGGATTAAAAAATAATCAAGTATATTTTTGATATACAACAGAATAAAATGTGATTATGCTTGACTCAACCCTTACCCAGCCCTACTCAACCAATTCATAAAGTTCAGTTATTTGAGGATTTTTATCGCTTATTTCAGGATAAGCCTGGAGTTTTTAAATATCAAGATCAAATAAATAAAATAATCGACGAGGGAGGAAATACATTAACTATTTTATATGAAGATCTCCTCTCATTTGACCCGCAAATTGCTGAAATGCTTAAAAATGATCCCGAATCGTTATTAGAAGATGCAATTGATGCTTATAAGAATGTTATAAAACTTCAATCAGGAAAGTTAACAAATCAAAAATATTTCGTAAGAATTACGACTAAAGATGAAAAAAGCCCATTAGGAATTCCAATAAGAGGATTGCGATCAAAAAATATAGATAGACTAGTTTGGTTCAAAGGTATTCTAGTAAGAATTTCTACTGTTAGACCAAAATTAATTATTGCAGTCTATGAATGTATTTTATGCGGAGCAGCTATTAATATACCTCAGTTAACTTCAAAAGTTAGATGGCCTAAATTTTGCATTAATAAACGATGCAAGGCGAAAGCTCACTCCGATTTTAGACTCATATCAAAAAATTCACAATTTATAGACTGGCAAAGTATCACAATTCAAGAAGTGCCTGAAGACTTGCCCCCAGGAAGAATTCCGAGATCGGTTCAAGCTATATTAACTTATGATTTAGTTGATACAATAAAACCTGGAGATAGAATAAATGCTATGGGTGTGTTTAAATCAGTACTGGCACAATCAATAAAAGGCTTGAATTCAACTTTGTTTAAAACATATATAGACGTGAATTTTATAGATCCAGAAGATAAGAGCGATGAGTTCATAGATATTTCTAAGGAAGATATTAAAACAATAAAAAAACTATCAAAAGAACCTATGATTCAAAAAAAAATAGCAAGATCAATCTCTCCCACTATTTTTGGAAGGGATGACCTTAAAATGGCATGTGCCCTAAGTATATTTGGAGGAACAAGAAAACCACGGCTGGGAGGGAGTTTTAAACGAGGTGATATCCATGTATTATTTGTAGGTGATCCCGGAACAGGCAAGAGTGAAATCCTTAAAAGTGCTGTAGATATATCTCCAAGAGGGTTATATACTTCAGGAAAGGGCTCAAGTGGTGTAGGTTTGACTGCTGCAGTAATCAAAGATACTGAAACGGGACAAATGAATCTTGAAGCTGGAGCAGTAGTATTAGCTAATGGGGGAATTGCTGCCATAGATGAGTTTGATAAAATGGATGTGGGAGATAGATCTGCTCTACATGAAGCAATGGCACAGCAAACCGTGAGTATAGCAAAAGCAGGAATTGTCGCTACATTAAAAGCACAAACAGCGATTATAGCTGCTGCAAATCCACATACCGGAAGATTTAATGAATACAAATCATTTACTGAAAATACACGTATGCCACCATCTCTTTTAAGTCGATTTGACTTAATATTTAAAGTTATGGATCGTCCAGATCCGGCTAATGATGCTCAAATGGCCGAATTCATCTTACAGAGCGCTATGATGGACCCTGAAGAATTTTTAGAGAATACTGAAAAATCTAACAAGATGGTGGCTCCAATCAGTACAGATCTTTTAACAAAGTATATCAAATATGCCAGAAAAAGCTATTTTCCAATTTTAAGCGAAGAAGCTAAAGAAAGAATAAAGCAATTTTACTTAGATTTAAGAGGGCAATATAAAAAAGAAGATGCGATAGTTTCAATATTAGCGAGAAATCTTGAAGCATTAGTTCGAATGAGTGAAGCATATGCGAAAATGGCTCTAAGAGATATAGTATTGAAAGAAGATGTGGATGAGATAATCAAACTCTTTAAAAGATACTTAAAAGACACTGGTTATGACAAGGAAACAGGAAAATTTGATGTTGATATGATTCTTATGGGTCAACCAAGGAGTAAAACCAATAAACTCACCCGTGTGTATGATCGTCTAAAAGAATTATTTGAAGAAAATAAATGGAAATCCCTCGAGAAAAAAGCCGTAATACAAGCTATAGAAGTCGATGAAAATATAGAGAAAAGTTTCGTTAAAAATGCAATTGAAGAAGCAATAAAAGAAGGAACTATATATGAACCGAAACCAAATGAAATTAAATTTACCAGCAAACAAGATCAATAAAAATATGGAGCAATTTATTAAGCAGAAGATAAACAAATCCCTTAAAAGCACTTCTTATTCTTTTAATAAAGTTTCATTTAAAGACAATTTAAATGCGGAACAATTTAATATCATAAATAATATTGATGGTTCTATGATAGTAATAGCGGGAGCTGGCTCTGGAAAAACAAGAACTATTACATATAGCGTAGCTAAATTAATTGAAAGCGGAGTAAAACCGTCAGAAATAATGCTAGTTACTTTCACTAATAAAGCAGCAAAAGAAATGCTAGAAAGAGTTAAAGATTTATTAGGTAAAGAACCAAACGGTATATGGGGGGGGACATTTCATTCTTTAGCTAATAGATTTATAAGAAATTATACCCATTTGGCCGGATTAAAGCCAAGATATACTATTATTGATCAAACTGACTCTTACTCCTTAATGAAACTAGGTATTGAAGACTCGCTTCCTAATTATAAATTAATGAATTTCCCTAACGCTAAACGATGTTTTAAAATATTATCATATAAGATTAATACAAATAGAACTATTAAACAAGTTCTAAAATGGAAATATCCCCATTTATTAAAAGAAAATTTCATTACTAATTTTGAAACTATTTTCAATAGTTATAATGAGCGCAAAATTAAAAATAATTTGGTTGATTTTAATGATTTGCTTGTTTTATGGAACAGATTACTTGATGAAAAAGAAATCGCTCAAAGTATTGCAGAAAAAATCAAATATATTCTTGTTGATGAATATCAAGACACCAATTTCATTCAGGCTGAGATTATTCTTAAAATTGCTCAAATAAATCAAAATATCATGGTGGTTGGCGATGATGCACAAAGCATATATAGTTTCCGAGGTGCTGATTTTAAAAATCTTCTTAATTTTGGAGAAAAATTAAAAAGTATAAAAAAACATAAAATTACTTACAATTACCGTTCTACACCTGAAATTTTAGAGTTAGCAAATAGTTCTATAAAAAATAATCGAATTCAATTTCATAAAACCATGAAAGCAGTGAGAAAAAGTAGCGTTAAACCTAAATATGTAGTTGTATTCAACGAAAGAGACCAAGCCAATTTTATTATTCAAAAAATTTTGAATTATAGAGAAAAGTGTGTTTCTCTATCTGAAATTGCAGTATTATATCGATCAAATTTTCACTCGATTATTTTACAAAAAGAATTACAGGCGAATAATATACCGTATGAGGTTCGTTCTGGTGTTTCTTTCTTTGAACAAGCGCATATTAAAGATGTGCTTGCCCATCTTAGAATCATTTTTAATCCTTACGATGAATTGTCTTGGAATCGGATATTTAAAATTATTCCTAAGTTAGGAGTGAAAACTGCTCGAAAAATTTTTAAAAAGATAATAGAATTAAAAGATCCACTAAAAATATTAAAAATTTTTGATATAAATAATTCAGCTCTAAAAGAAAGCAAGCTCTCCAAGCAAGTAATTAATAGTTTAACCAATTACTTTAAACCTTTTGAAAAATTCAGTTTAGATTCTAAACCTTCTATAGTTATTCAAAAAACTAAGATTTCAATTAAACCATATATTCAGAAAAATTTTGAAAATTTTAAGGATAGATTAAGTGATATTGATGCCCTTCTTGAATTATCTCGTGAATTTAAAACAAATAGAAGTTTTCTTGATTATTTAAATCTAAATATTTCAGAATTATCAAATAATGTAAAAAACCCCCCTGATAATGGAGAAAAGAATAATCGAATAGTACTTTCTACTATTCATAAAGCCAAAGGACTTGAATGGAATATTGTTTTTATAATTTCATTATCAGAAAAGCTATTTCCATCATCATATATTTCAAAGGATGAATTAGACATTGAAGAAGAACGAAGAATCTTTTATGTAGCAGTAACAAGAGCTAAAGATGATTTATATTTAATAACACCTAAATCAACGCAATCATATAATAAAATGAATTTTCTAAATCCCTCTCGTTTTGTAGTCGAATTAGATACTTCTTTATATGAATTAATAGATTATTCAAATAATTTAATAGAAAATTATACTTTTAAGTCAGGGCCAAATCTTTTTAAAAAAAATGATTCTAAAATTCATAAAAAACAAGTTCTTTCCCAATTTACAACAGCAGATAAATTATTAAAAAGAAAAAATTAATATGATTAATTCAATTTTGATAATTTAAAATAAAAATTTCAATTTATTATTTTGTTGTATAGTGAACATTTATGATAACAGTAGTAGAAAACTTAAAGGAAGCTATTATTGGAGAGAGCACTGCAAGGAAAAAGTATGAGTTGTTTGCTGAGAAAGCCACAGAGGAAAATCATCCTGAAATAGCACACTTATTTAAAGCAATAGGATATGCGGAAAGTTTCCACATTAAGAATCACATAAAAGCAATATCAAAAATAACAAATTCTCAGGTTGATTTAAATGAAATATTTAAATTAAATGAAGAAGAAATTAAAACACAAGTTTCAAGTACTCGAGATAACCTAATTCAAGCAATAGCAGGAGAAACTTTTGAATTCAAAAAAATGTATAAAAGCTTCCTTAAAAATGCAAAACAGGAACATACATACTTAGCGGAATTTACATTTACTTTGGCAAGAAAGGCAGAAAAAATTCATCGTAAACTATATATTAAATACTTAAAACAACATGACAACAATGAACCTTTTGAACCTATTGACATTTATGTGTGTAAAATTTGTGGAAACGTAGAATTGAGTGAACCACCTAAGTTTTGCCCCAATTGTGAACATGACCAAAAGTTTTTTATAAAAGTTTAATCAAATATTAATTTTTATAAATATTCTATTTCCATTCTCATTCGGTTATATTAGCATCTTCTAAAAAACCTATTCTACTCCATTGATCAATTAACCTATTACAGAATTTATCGGGATCTAAATGGATTAAATCATAATCTTTTTCTAAATTTCTAATTTTTCTAATTATTTCTGCCAGGTCTTTTTTTTTGCATGCTAAATTATTTCTAATTTTTTCTTTTTCAAAATTATATCCTTTTTGAAATTTCTCAGCATCATAATCTAAATGTCTACTTTTTAAATAATCATAAAATCCTAGATATTTTTTTCCTAAATTTTCAAAACAACGACCAAAATCAATTCTACATAAAGAACCATCATCTCTAACAATAAAATGACGATCATATACATCATATAAACTCAGTATTTCATGTAAATAACAATGCCTCCCCAGATGATATTTAAAATCTGAAACATTATATTTTTTGTTCCCGATATTATCTCCTCTTTCATATGTCGTCGTAATGTATGGAGTTCCTTTCTTTTTTTTCTTCTTTTTATATTGAATTCCGGTTAAAAAATTCTTAAAACAGAGCTCGGGATCAAAAAAGTATTTCGTTAAATGTAAACCTAAGATTTCTTCAATATAATGTTCTCTTACATATTTAAAAAATAATAATGGTTCATTGCCTAAATTAGCGACAGTACATTTTTTAAAGTAGCTCCATGTACAATTCATTAAAAATTTTTCTTCCAAGGGGAATTTTAGTTGAACTGCCATTTGTTTTATCTCTAATTCAGAATGTCATTCGCTCCCATGAAAAATTTAAAAACGGTTATAAATCTTATTTTAACGAAAAATTAATCAGTATCTTCTCTTCCAAATCTTATTCTAAAAAAGTTCTCACCGTAATAGGAGTCATCAATTCGGATGGACATGTTGATGTGATTCCAATATAAATTATGTCACAATATCGTTATAAATTGTTCAAGCCATAATCCTATTCCATATGAACAAACAAAAGCAAAACCTCCAATGACTAACATTTCTAACGAACCCTTTAACTTACGTTCTCCAGTTATTTTAGTCTTAGCAGCACCAACAATACCTAGCATGCAAAAAGATAAAAGAGTAGATATAATTAAAGATATAAAGCCCAAATTAAGAAAGTATGGTGAAAGTGGAATAAAGGATCCTATTACAAAAGATATAAAGGTTAAAAATGCTCCTAAGACTGGATTCTCAGGCTCATCCAATCCCAACTCGCTTCCTATTAAGAAGTTTAACCATGTTTCTTTATTAGATGTGATGGTATCAACACATGAGTTTAGCGTATCTCCCTGTAGCCCCATTTTTTCAAATATTTCATAGACTTCTTGTTTTTCCTCTTCCGGGAATAATTCTATTTCTGCCTCCTCTTTTTTCATTTCACTTTTAATATAATTATATTCTGATTTCGATGATATGTATTCTCCAAGACCCATACTTATCGCACCTGATACCATGGCAGCTATTCCAGTCAAAATTACTATAGCATTCCCTGCCGAACTTAAAGTCGCAGCTGCCACACCAACTAATAATGTAAATGTTGAAATCAGCCCATCATTCATACCGAGGATTATTGAACGAATGCGACTTCCTCCGGTAATATGTTCTTCTTCTCTTGAGCCCATCATTTTTGATTTTCACCTAAAAGAATGAATTTTAAAATTTTTAATTAATCTTTGCATTAAACAAAATAATGTAGTTAATATTTAAAAAATTTAAATTTATATTTCTAAATCATTTAAACCTAAATCTTTCAATTTACCTAAATTTGGTTTACCTGTTATAGGATCCCAATCTCGTATTTGATAGTAATGATTTTTTAATTTTTCAAAATCAGGTGATTTTCCTCTAACTGCTCCTTCTTTTGTAGGATTTAAAAGAATTTTAGGTATTTTATCATTTTTAGAAGTTAAACCCATTTTAATATTGAACAATCGTTTCATGTTAAAAATCCTCTCTCCCAATAGTTTCATCTGCTCTAAATCAAAATCCATTCCAATTAGGTTCTTAATAAGTTCTGCCATATATAGAGGTGGGGGGTTAGAAAAGAAGCATGATATTAAACTAGAATATAAGGCCCTATAATCGTGTAAAAATGCAGCTGATTTTGCCATTTTTTTATTATTTGAGAATAAATTCATTTTTTCTATATTTATAGATGAGAAATCAACCTCATTTCCTTCTCTTAAAACTTTAAATACATCTCCTGTTGTATGACAAGCTCCTCGTGGTGCAAATGCATAAGTAAGTGCCAATCCATAACAAGCTCTTATATCATGATAAGGAACATCCAATTTATTTATTGTTGCTATTTCATCCGAAGGAATATTGAATTTTTTTCCAACTACATTTGATCCCTGAGCTAAAAGGTCTCCAACTCCTTCTCTGAAAGTAATCTTTTTAATTAATTTCAACATTGAATCATAATTTCCCCAATTTAACTCTAAACCATCTACATCATCCTTAGTAATTTTGCTTTTATTAAATAAATCATACATTAAAGCAATTACGCTACTACAGCTGATTGTATCTATTCCATAATCATTGCATAAGTGATTTGCTATTGCTATTGACTCTAAATTACTATTTAATATCATTGAGCCAAAACCTGCAATAGTTTCATATTCAGGCATTTCGGTTTCTTCCACCTGTATCTCCTTATTATTTATTTTAATTAGTTTACCGCAACCGATTCCGCAACCATAGCACGATTTATTTTTAATGTAATAGTTTTCTTTTAATTTCTCCCCTGCTAGTTTAAATACTTCATCCCACTCGCCTTGAGACCAATATTTTATTGGTAAATCGCCTATTGAATGGAATGGCATAACAGCTCCACTTGTCCCATATTCGCGTAAACCCGTGGTAGCTAAAGTGGATTGGATAAACTTTGATGTTTTTTTTACGATTTCTTTAAATTTTTCGGGATTTGCTACTCTTGGTTTAAAAGTATTTCCCTTTATAACAATACCCTTTAGATTTTTAGAACCCATTACGGCTCCCATTCCGGTGCGTCCAGCTGCTCTACCTTCAGTACATATATTTGCAAATTTAACTAAATTTTCACCGGCTTGACCTATACAAAGAACTTTTGACTTATGATCACCAGAGAGTATTTTTAATTTTTCATGAGTTTTCTTTACGCCTAGGCCCCAAATTTTAGAACCATCTAAAATTTCGGCGTTTTCATCAAAGATTCTTATAAACACGGGTTTTTCGGCTTTACCGGTGATAATTATTCCATCATAACCGGCTCTCTTCATTTCTGGTCCAAAAAAACCCCCCGCATTTCCTTCGCCCCAAAGTCCGGTATAAGGTGATTTAGAACAAATAACCATTCTTGCAAATGAAGGTGCGCTTGTAAAACTAAGAGGGCCATTCATTATCATTAATATATTATTCGCTGATAATGGATCTGTATCTTTATCTATATAATCAAATAAGTATCTACAAGCATATCCTGCTCCACCTAAAAAATCTTTAGAATATTGAGGATTCAATGCTTCTATTGATATAGATTTACTTGATAGATCGATTTTCAGTAATTTTCCCGCAAATCCATAGTATTCATTTTTCGAGTTTGAAATCATGTATTTTATAAAACCTTCTAAAAGTATCTTTTTTATTAAATTAATAAAGGAAGCTCAAAAAGATTTATTATTATTTTTCATAAAATAGAGCTTACAAATTCGCGCAATTACTTAAAGTTGAATTGCTTTTTTAGAAATAGATTTAAAAGCATTTTCTACATTTTTTCCTGTCTTGGCAGAAGCATAGAGCACAGATACAGCATCTAATTCCTTTCCTAAAAATTCTACTTCCTTTTCAGAGATTTCATGGTTTAAATCAGTTTTATTGGCAACTAAGATAAAAGGGATATGCCCACAATGATTTATTAGATCTGGATACCAAAATTTTTCAATTTGCTCAAATGTCCTTTTTCTACTCATATCTCCTACAATTAAAGCGGCTTGTGTTCCTGTATAATATATATTTCTCATTTTAATCCAACGCTCTTGCCCCGCAATATCCCAAAGATGAATTGATATCTTGTCTATTTTATCATTAGAATAAACTTCAATCTCTTTTATAAACATATTAATACCGATGCTCGCACGGTAGTCACTCGAAAATTGCCCGGATATAAATTTTTTAACTAAACTCGTCTTACCAACTCCAGCTTCCCCGATAATTATTACTTTAATTTTAAAGTGCATGCTATTATTTACTTTTTTTAATATTAATTAAATTATATCTAAGATATAAAATAAAAATAGATAAATATTAAAATAATCAAATCTAAAAATATTAAAATAGTAGAGAGTTTAATCTAAAAAGTGATTATCTTGACAACTGATATTGTTTAAGATGCCACACTTATCGGTTTTTTAAAGAAAAAAAGAGCAAGTTTAATATTATCCAAAATTCTAAGATAAGAAAATTCAAAAAAAGTTTTTTTAGATCGATCTTAGAAAAATATTATTTCTGTAACCTTTCTACCTGCTGTTCTCTCCTTTACGAAAGTAAAAAAGACCAATCCGGACGCTAAAGAGATGGATGATGACTGGCTCGCCAGAATGATGGACAGGTTGGGAGGGTTTGTGTTTCTGAATACAAAAAAGATTGTCGCATGCTGCGCGGTTTTGGTTCTGTT
>CAZRKO010000006.1:2555-18503 GCA_964600445.1 uncultured archaeon | reverse complement strand
AACATTTTATTGAAAATAAAATCAACTCTCAAATTTTCTGGGGTCATACTATATATAGTGAATGGCCGTTGATTGGAGGCGAAGCGTCTGGATTTATTCATAAGGATAAGATTATATCAAAAGGCGGTGTAAAGAAAGGCGATAAATTGATACTGACAAAACCAATTGGGATACAAGGTGTCATGGCGGCTTACCGAGTTTTAAAAGATATGCCTAAAATGCTTAAAGAATATTCTATTAGTGAATTAAAGGCATCAATTAAGTTAGCAATTGAAGTTATGACTACGCCAAATCAGAATGTAGTAAAAACAATACATTCCTATGAAAATTTTTCATTCATTCATGCCATGTCTGATGTTACGGGGTTTGGACTCGCTGGACACACTCACGAAATGCTTCAAAATTCCGAATTTTCGGCAATTATTGAAAGAATTCCATATATTAAGCTTGCGAGAGAACTTTCCGCCGATTTGGGATACGCTTTTGATGATTGCCAATGTCATGAAACTGCGGGAGGGATGATAATGTCTGTTGATCCTATAATGGTCCAAGATTTTTCAAATACATTGTCCGGTAATGGAATTAGTAATTGGATAGTTGGCACAATTGACAAAACCGAACCTGGTCTCGTGAGAGTCTCTGAAAATGTTGAATACATTGAAGTAACAAAAATTTAATGATGTCAATGATGTAAGCATAAACACTTTTTAGTGGGTGCTTATTGAGAATTCCAACTGCGAGTTGGCATCAGAATTTTCTTCCTAATCCGTTTGTAATTTAAGAAATCACTTTATTTATACAAAAACTATTAAAATAAACACGATCCCACTATGAAGTATCGAACAAGCTAATAAATCAAATTTAACTCTTAAAAAACTTAAAATTAGGCCCATTATAAATACAAAAATATAATATATTCCAAATCCTGCGAAAGGTAAGTAAAACATATGAGTTACCGTAAAAGTAATAGATGTTAAAAGTATCGTTTTTTTTATGTTGTTTTCTGTTATTTCCATGAAATGATTTTGAATTATCCCTCTAAACATAATCTCTTCATAAAATCCTGCCAGAACCGCGAATGCGACTGCTACTATTATCTTTCCGGGGGTAATATTAAAAGTAATGTGAATGTTAGTTAAAAACCGCATGAAAGGAAGTAGGCATAACAGAGGTATGTAAGCCAATAAACCATAAATAATACTCTTTTTAACATTCTCGACATTTCCACCAATCTCTTTAAAGGACACTTTTTCTATCTTAAAAACGTAAAACCAAGTAAATATTACTCCAAATATCATTAATAGACTATAAAAAACTACATCTTCAATCAAGTAAGGCATAATTCCAATTGTATCTTGGAATATTATCAGGATAAATCTAACAGAAAATAATAGGAGGCTCAATACAATGATTATAGATAAAAATCGCTTATCCTTACATAATTTTGAAAGAATAGGAAATGTAATCAATACAATTGGAATAGCAATAATGAAATATAATAAATTGATTATATAAAATTCCATGGTTATGTTAAGTACAAATCAATTTTAAAGAATTGTTATTATCTTTAATTTATATTAGTTTTCTTTTATTTTACCTTTGAGACTAATTACAACTTTTTTTATTTCTTCAATAGCAATATCAGCAAGTTCCTCTGCATTTTCAACATTAAACGCAGTGATGGAAACCTCAATCTCAGCCCCATATTCTCCTAATCTTGGATGAGTCTTTATCCAAAGTTTGGGATATTTCTCTTCAACATCTGTAACATACGGAGCTATATGACTCTCACCAATTCCGGTAAATATAAAGCTCTTTTCCATGAATTTCCCCTTTTTTTCTTTCAAAATTGGGAGGACCACGACTTTAAACATACTCTTCATCTCCATGGGTACGCCTGGAAGGCAAAAAATCAGGGTTTCAAACTTTTTAATTTTTACACCTGGAGCGGTCCCTCTTTGATTTGGCAATGGAGCGGAACCTTTTGGCAAATAAGCCATCTTTTCCCTTTCTTTTGTCATTCCATCTAATTTAAGGATACCTTGTTTGAATGCTGCTTCATACCTTCTCTTTATTGAATCATAAGCGTGTTGGTTTAGCTCTAATTCTGTGTTTAATGCTTGGGCAACACCCTGTAAAGTCATATCATCAAACGTAGGGCCTAATCCGCCACATATGATAATCATATCCGGCTTACGGTCAATAATTTCTCTCAAAGCATTAGAGATCTCCTCTAATTCATCTCCTACTGCTATAATTCTTCTAATTTTATGCCCATACTTTGTTATCCTTTTTGCCATATAATTGGAATTAGTATCTTGAGTCTTTCCTATAAGAATTTCATTTCCAATTACCAAAAGTTCTACAATCATATTAGTTTAATGAAATTAATGATATAATATTAAAATAATGATTAACACGTTCTTATTAGATTTACAATGAATTTTTGTTTTTCTCTTAAGGATTAGGTACTTCTATGGGATAATTTCTATATCGCCAAAAAGTTCGTAGCATTGCCATATAATTCCTTATTGGAATTTGTGGTACAATTGAATTTCCAGAACTCATAAAATACCCTCCTCCGGGAGCGCATTCTTTTAATAAATGTTTTACATAATTAGAAATTTCACGTGGTTTATTATGGATTAACATGGCTACTGGGACATTTCCCATAATACAAACTTTATTCCCATATTCTTTTTTAATTTCGGAAATATCAATATGGGCTGAAGCCTGCCAAGGATGTATTGCGTCAAAGCATTCTATAAACCCATCCAATAAGGGTCTTATGTCGCCATCAGAATGAAATATTAACTTTACTCCTCTTTTATGTGCTATCTTGGATATTCGTTTATATGAAGGTAAAAACATTTCATTAAAAATTCGGGGGGACACAAAAGGTCCGCTATTATATGCCACATCGTCGCCGATAAAGAATGCGATACGTTCAAAATTATCAATGGTTTGTTTGATAATATTGATAAAAAGCTTTTCACGATCACTAATAACCCTCTTCATAAACTCCTTTTCCTTGGCAATCAATCTCGAAAAGGTTTCGATCCCAAAGCCTTCTAAAATAGATTGAAATAAACCGCTAAAAATTCCGGGAATGATATAAATCTGATCCTCAGCTACATTTTGAATAACTTTTCCGAACAATGATGAGATGAGCGGTTCTTCGGGATTAATCTTAGAAAATTTCTCATCATAATTTTCTCTGTTAAAATTTCCTCCAATATAATAAATATTAAGATAATCTTTATGTAGTTTTAATTGAAATATTTGACCAAAGGGGGAAATCACTTTATCTGGAGGCAAAAATTGAAAGTTATTATAAGGTCCGATATTATAGGTGCTCATATCAACTTTTAACTTAGTATACAGTTT
Source organism: uncultured archaeon (assembly GCA_964600445.1). GTDB lineage: Archaea > Asgardarchaeota > Lokiarchaeia > Sigyniarchaeales > SOKP01 > LW40-45. The sequence goes on along the minus strand of CAZRKO010000006.1, from coordinate 15,116 downwards.
AAAATAATCCCTTGCACCATTAAGTAGAGGTTTTACCACTATAGGATCATAACCATAATTTTTTAAAGTTCTCTTCTTAAGATCAGGTAATTTTATTAGTTTTAAGTCTAAGTTTGATTCATTGCCTTTAATCGGTTTAAAATTTAATAATTTTACAAGTTTGGGTTGTTCAATTAGATGTTCCCAGTAAGGAACTTTATCTGGTTCATCATGATCAAGCGTTTTTAAAATCCGCTCACGACAGTTCATTAATAATTGATATATTTTTTAAAATTAAAAGTTATATATCTTTATTAATTCATAATTTAGAAAGTTTAATGAATAAAAGTAAAAAAAAATATTTAATGTAAGCTTCTAATAAGTTTGAAATGTATTAAATCATTTATCTAAATGATAATAGTTTAAATTCCAACTAAATATGACAATCGAAATAGACGATAGTGGTACTGGGGATCTAATCGGGGACGCGTTCATAGGCTTTCTAAGAAAAGAAACAGAAGAACTAATATTCCGGAAAATTCCATTAGAGCTTTTTCAAAATGAAAATTGGAAAAATAAAAAGGTTTATGAAGTAGTTGTTGATTTAGTCAAGGATGGTTTAACAGAATTAAAATTTGAAAAAGATAAAGAAAAAATTCTTTTATGCCGGGGAAATATTTTTGACCAAGTAAGACCTTACTTTAATCAAATGGGTATTAATTTTGAACCTGCCATTATCGAAGGTAAATTACAAGATGCCGTAGAAGGAAAATTAGTAGAACATCTTCGAGAATTGGGAGTTAGATCAAAAAATTTAACGAAAAAATCTGGAGCAAAAAGATATTTCATCCTATTTAATTGGGTTGCCAGAGATTTTTATAATCGAGAGAAATTGGTAAAAAATGGTTTCAAGCGATGGAAAACTGTCTGGCGGGAAAAAGCAATTGAAAAATTCGAAATCAATCAGAAACTAAAACACAAAACAAGAAAGAAACATAATTTCAATAATCGAAGCTAAAATCATGTACAAAAATAACTAATTTTATTCTACTTTAGCTTAGTTCCACATTCAGTACAGATTTTTGTACCTGGTTGTAAGATGGTTCCACAAGCAAAACAAATTCTTTTATCGCCAAGATCTTCCTCTTCCTTTGAGGGCCCTCCTTTAGGTTTCTTGTATATATTTATATCTACTTCTTTACTTAATTTTTCCATTTTTTCAACATGACTTGGATCGTGCGGGGTGATTATCTTAAAGTCCTTTGAGGTTTCAATCTCTTTAATCCCATCTGGTATATTTTTAACATCAGAATCTTCGATTATTTTATGGTTTATTTCAACCGATTCATTTTTTTTATGAGAAAAATCCACTGTAAAACCTTCATCTTCACTTTTATTTGATTTTGCTTCTTCTGATTCTATTTCGCCTTCAGTATCAGGGGCTTCAATAATCTCTTCTTGAATTATTACATCTTCCATAATAGGGACTTCTTTCTTTGGACTTTTTAATTCTTTAACATGGTCTATTGTTTGCTCGGTTTTACTAATAAGCATATGTCTATATGTAAAATCTAAACCTGGTTGTTTAGAGGCTTTTAATGTCAATTCAGAGATTTCTATCCAAAGCTCAATGGCGATTTCTAAATCACCATGACTTTCAAAACTCTTTGCCTTTGCAATTTTAGTGCTTAGAACCTTGTTAAATTTTTTTATATCCATAAATTATCATTTATTTTTCATTAGATATGATTAACATATAATTTTAAATTTATATCTTTTTTATGGGGTCCGATATTTAAATTTAAATTGTATGAAAGAATTATAATTAAAGATTAATATTAGTAAAATAAGAATATATCTTTAATTAAAAATGTTAAGATAGATGCCATGTCAATACCATTTTCTTCCACTGAGATTAGTAACTTAAGAAAAGTGATAGAACAACATGGTTGGAATATACGTGGTTATATCGAAAATTATTTCAGGTATAGTATCCGAAAAAATAAATTAATAATATTTTCAATAAAATTTCCTGTAACTCTTCCTTTAAAGTTAAATATACCCTTTGAAGTGGCACGTTTTCAAATTTCTATAGCATTCAAATTATGGAACTTAGACCAAAAGGCTTACAAAATTATAATATACCTTATGAAAATGCTTAAAAATCTATCAGATCAAGTTTCTATAGACCATAATTGGCTTATAACTGAAAAGGAAAAAATTAAGCTAGGGGATTTATTAAATTCGATAATCCCTGACTTAATTAAAAACGAACAAGAACGGGCTTGGTTAAATCGGATAAGAATTTCATTAATGAGCAAAAGGGATCAATTCACGGACCTTGAAAATGAGTTCCTTAAAAAACTTGTAGAGCTAATTAGAAATGTAGGATTAAAACCAACATTCAAGCAACCATGGGAATTAAAAAAAGGAATTCCTAAGATTAGAACTACTGAAACGTTATTTTTTTCCAATGATGATGATCCCTTTGATGAATATTTTATCCTTGAAAAAGGATATTTAACATATTTCAAAGATTTAGAATTTAATAAATTTTATTTAAGAGCTTTATTTGACACATATACGCCATATATTTTATTAGAGTTATATAAAGGGAACCCAAATTTCAATTTTGAATTATACGTAGAAAATTGGATTAAGTTCGCTCGCCTTCTTTTAAATTCTATGGTTGAAATACTTAAAACGGGAGAGCTTAATCAAGGTGATTTTGTCCAATTTAGACCTGAAAAAGAACTGACTTATGAAGATTTTGAAGAAGATGAAAATAACTTTCCCTTCTCAACTTTACATTATGAATCTATTATCTCAAAAGAATTATATCCACTTCACTATGATCTCCTCAATACACCCCCAACTGATTTCGAAGTAATAGAGTCTTCAAATTATTTAATTGAAGCACAAGAATTACTACAAAATTATAAATTTAAACAAGCTTCTGCGCTTTTAGAAGAAGCATTAAAAATATTCAATAAGCATAAACAAAAGAAATTAGTGGTCTCAATTTTATTAAAATTGACTAAATTAGCATCCTTACTTAATCAAGCTAATATCGCTTTAAATTATTTACAAAATGCTTTAGAAGTTTCAAAGTCTGGAGAAATCCCACTAGATTTCATAATAAAAATTCACTATAAATTGGGTAAAATTTATTTCAAAAATAAAGATTATGTTAACGCTTTAAATCATTTTAATTTCACTGTTAAATCCTTAGAAGATAAAAAACTTAATCCGATAGAGATTAATAAAGAGGATTATCTAGGACTTACTTATCTCTATATTGGTTTGATTAATCTGGAACAAAATAACACTGCAGAAGCAAAAAATAATTTAAAAAAGGCGTACGATATTGGAAATACCATATCTACTAAAGTCAAATTAAAATATCATTTGTACCGTGCAAGATATTATAAAAATAAGAAAGGTTTCTCTCAAGCATTAAAAATATTAAAATTAGCTTTCTCGGGAATCAATTTAGGCGAAATAAAATATCAGAATCTTATAGTTGATTTATTACTCGAAATATCAGAGTTTTATATTCATTATAGGAAAAACACAAAGAAAGCACTATATTACCTTCAGACTACCGAAAAACTCATCTCAAAAAAAACTATTCCAGGATTACATAGAGCTATCAGATGGAATCTCTTAATAAGTGATTTTTTTAAATTTATGGTAAAAAATAGTGAAAACTCAGCTTACTATCTATCTCAAAGTAGAATCTTAAAAGCTCAATTAAAGTCTATTGGAGTAATGGATTAGTTTTAAGCTTTTTAAAAATAGAAAATCCTATTAAAAAGCGAATTAATAATAGAATGAACTTCTTAAATTTTCTTATTTCCGCTTTCCGTAGGAAGCACGCTTTGCTCCTAAGCTGTCTTTCTGACCGCCGTAGTCTCCATTAATTATTCGCTTATTATAAATATCTCTATAGCGCATTCGAGGAGGCTTTTTCTTTTTAGCGTTGACACCCGTGCGTCTGACCTTAGGTGTCTGCTGTTTTACTTTTCCGGCCTTTGTTAATGAACCATGTGAACCTGGCATTTTATCATCAAATAATTTTTTTCTTTACAATTTAATTATCAATTTATTTTCTTATTACTTCTAAATCATTTTAAGAACTTAAATTTTGTTTTTTTTAAAAACTGGTCTATAATTACTTTATTAGAATTTCTAAATAAATATCTAGTAGAACTTAAATCTTTTAAAAAAGAACAAATTGATGACTGAATGCCAAATAAAAAGGAAGTAAAAAAAGAAGAACCTGATGAAGAAAAAATTCAATTTGGAGAAAAAACTTTCATTTGTTTTGCTTGTGGTCAAAAAATTATTGAGGATACCAAAAATTGTCCTTACTGTGGAACTATAATCAAACCAATGGGGTAAATTTATGGCTTTAGAAGATTATTTGTTTTTATCTTTTTTCTTTTTAAGATAAGATTTTACAATTGAGTCCTCAAATATACAAGATATACCAAATCCAATCAATCCCATCGCGATCCAATTAGCTATGAACAAATTTAAAGGCATATCTAGGTATGTTAAACGCAAGAAGTATACAACACAATACCAACTGCTAAAAAATACAAGATAATAAGGAAACCATTTTTGAAATAGCGTTTCTCTTTTTTTAAACAATATATAGAAATCAATTGCCAAGGGTATAAAGTGGATATAATCCCAAAACAGTAATAAAAATAGATCCATTACTACGACATTAATTAAGGGTACAAGGGAATATATTAAGAAATTATTAATATATGGATTGTCGCGATAGATCAGCCAGGCGATAGTAAAAGAGAAAAACCATTGTGAGAGAGTAGAAATTACGACGCTCGTCCCTGGATCTCCGTGCTGAACGTTTGGACCGTGGAGAGCCCGGTCAAACGGTTGCCAATTAAGGGGAAAAACAAATTGAAAAAGTAGTGTAATTACCGTTGCGATAATTATTTGTATAATCGTTATCGTTCTAAGGCTATATTCACTAATTCTTTTTAATTTGAACATATTCACTGGCATAATATAATTTATTTCTCATATTTTATTGTTTTTAAATTTTTTAAATTTTTTAACTCCTTGTTTACCTTAGTATTTAATTAAACTCAAATATAATGTCTGATTAAATAAAAATACAGATTAATAATTCTATAGACTTATTATAAAACTAATTTAAAACCGCCATGGGGACGTGGCGAAGCCCGGTATCGCGGCAGGCTCCAGACTTGTTGGTCGCCGGTTCAAAAAGTCTTAATAGAACATTAAGGATTGAGAATCCGGCCGTTCCCACCATTTTTAACCCGCATAACATTAAGCTAGCTTATAATTATATATTATTTCCCACATTAAGGAAATCCCTCTTGGAAATTTTTTCCCCTGCCACTCTTCTGTGTCTGATAAAGCTCCATCGCTATATGCCATTGGATTATTAATATTCCACTCATAGGCATATTTCCAGGAATCGTTCTTAAAATTGAAAAGAATAGTACTAACGGCATCAATTATAGCGATTTTAGAAAACCATGTAATTTCCTCATTTTCTACCAATCTAATGCCATAAATCCCGGTATTATTCGCATGGTAAATATCATCAAAATCCTTAGTTAAAATGTTAATAATTTTATCAATTATCGGATCCTTTAAGTCGGTCATCATTACATAAAATAAGGGATCTGCTGTAGCAATTGTCTTTTTATCCCAACCAGGATCATTCGTATCTAGTGAAACGGGAATATAGCTATATCTTTCCTCTGTATATTCTAGGGTGTCTAATATTTTTTCTGCCTCTTTTTGTAAGAGTTCACTATCCTTTTTTAGACCTAAAATATTACTTAACACACTGCACATGATATAGGAGATACATTCTTTTATCCCTAAATAAGTGTTTAAAGGAGAATTATAAAGTATCTCTGAGGCATTATAGGTAGTTGTTGTATCTATATTCGCAATCCCTCTTTTTCTAAAACCCCTTTTTATATTTGCGATTAAAAGCTTAAAAGCCGAAGGATATAAGTCTTCTAGTAGTTCCTTATCTTTAGTTATATAATAATACCAATATAATAAAATCGAAAAATTAGCATTATTTTCTACTGCTAACGGTTTTAATTCAGAACTTCTTCCATATATTGAACTTGAAGATTTTTCGTAATAAGAATATCCAACCTCTTGATCTATTCCCATATCATGCATCAAATAAAACAGCCCATTCGCTTTATTTATAGTAATATATTTTTTCCATTCTTTCAACTGCATTTTTAATGTCCAGGGAAAAATTTTGGCAAGAATTTCTACTTCCATCGCAATATCAACAGAAGAATTCATCCCAAAATTTCCTTCCCAAACGTAATATTCAAATGTTTTCATTTCAGAAATTAAAAGCCAAGTATTTGCTAAAAATGTTCTAAAAGCAATTGCTATTAAAATTTTTTTTTCTGGAGGCGCTTCAAAGGAATTCAGAAGATTTTCGAAAACGTCTGATTTTTTTATTATCTTATCGTAATTTTTCTCGGCGTAATCTAATACATCTTCTATGCTGGAAAAGAATTTAGTATAATAAAATTTTAATCTATAAGGCTCTTTCAGCTTATATTTATTTAAAAACACAAAATCATCAGTAAAACCAGCATAAATATATCCTAATTTTAATATTTCTCCTGATTTAATTTGTATCGCAGATAAATATCCTCTAAATCTTCCGTCTTCATCAAGATGATATTTTTCTAGTTCTTGTTGAAGATTTTTTAATACAAACTTATTTTCATGCTTTCCAACATTATTTTTTCCATTATCATTAAAAAACAGATTCTTGTTAACTAATTGTCCTTCCATATCAAACCCTATAAATGTCGAGATGTCTTGGCTAATCTTGGAAATGTTTTCTATTTCAATATCAATATAAAAAAATGGAGAATGCAAGATCTTAATATCTTCATCATTTTCTAATTGTGGAGCAATCGCTAACGGACTGCGAATCGTAAATTTAATATCTAACTCTGAAGAATGAATTCCCTTTAATGTAAGATAAGTTAAGCCTAACGATAATTCTTGATTTGCTAAATAAGAATTCAATTTCGAAAAATAGAAGCCTTCATCTTCAGAACTACCGGATTTAACAAAGAATTTCAATTGTTGTAAAGATTGATGAGAATATTTTATTTTTCTCTCATGAGAAAGATCTATTCCTAAATTTCCCGTTTCAACTGATTGTTCTGAGAAATTGAAGTTCAATGTAAGCCTTGAACCCCATCGAGAATTAATTAAGTTTAATTTTGTATCCTTGTTAATTATCATAATTTCAAAATTTTTTTTAATTAAGGGAAAAAATAATATATCATATTTTCAAAATATAATATTAAGTATTGTCCCACAAAAAAAATAGTTTAATATAAAATTTGAAAAATGTATAAAATTGAAAAAATTGGGGAAAATTTTTTTTATATCAAAGTACTAGGTACAATGCCTCCTTCAGTAGCAAAAAGATTCGTAAAAGATTTCAAAGCAATAACTAAAGATTTAGAAAGTTTTTCTTCAATTATAGATGGCATGGATCTTATCATACTTAATATAAAGTCCTTTAAGATTATGTTGAAATTGTTAAAAAAAAATAATAAAAAGTTAATAAAATCAGCCTATGTTATAGGTGAAAGCCCAGTTTTAAATAGAGAGGCTGAGATTTTATTGGAAAGAGCAAAATCGTCAAAACGAAAGATAGTAGAAAACTTGGATGAGGCCAAAAAATGGATAGGTATTGAAGATATTGTCTTCCAAAAGGATTGAATTTATTATTTACTAAAATATCTCAATTTAATTCTAACCTTGTTTTACACAACTCTATTGCTTTAGGATTATTATCCGTTCCAATCCAGTTTCTTTTAAGTTTTTTTGCTACTGCTAACGTAGTACCTGCTCCACAAAAAAAATCTGCTACAATATCTCCCTCATTGGAAGAAGCTAAAATTATCCGTTCGAGAAGTTTTATAGGTTTTTGAGTGGGATATCCTAAATATTCCTTTGATCTTGTTCTTGTTTGATAAGAGTATATATCATTCCAGACATCTCCGATTAAATTTCCTGGTCTTTCATCTAAATATTGTTTTCCTCCACGCCTTTTCCTATAAAGTCGCCCATCCTCATCCTTATATCTAAACATCTTTTTAACATAATCCTGTTTATATGGGACATAGAGTTTGTTAAATGTGAAATTGTTTGATTTAGTGTAATATAATATAGTATCGTGTTGTCGAACCCAACCCTTTACTTGACTTTTAAATCCCGATACACTCCCAACATTCCAAATAATTTCTCTTCTGAAATTTGCCCTACTAAAAATTTTATCACATAGAAGTTTTAAATCAAAAGCCGCACTTGTATCACAATGTAAATAGAAACTTCCTGTTAATTTAAGTATTCGATACATTTCCTCAATACGTATTTTCATGAACTCTAAATAAACCTCTAATGATGACCATAAATCAGAAAATTCTTTATAATCTACCCCGCTATAGAATGGAGGATCAATATAAATTAAATCAATAAATTCAGAATCTAATTTTCTTAAAAATTCTAAATTATCGATAATATAAACTATGTTAAGTTTCATGTAGGAATTAAATAGAATTGAATATTAATAAACATTATGAATAGCGAGAGATTAAATAAGTCCTTTTTAGAAGAATTTAAAACTTACGATTTTTCAATAATAAAAGAGGATAAAATCTTTTTAGTGGGGTCTATAACTAAAGCAAGAGATTATTTTATTAAAATTGAATCAATCCTTCAAATTATTTATAAGAAATTGGTTTCAGTTTGTTCTGTTGATGGCCTTTTGAACAAGATTGAATTTTCTACGGAGGAATGGGATAAATTACAAGAAATTGCCCTTAGGAAATTGAACGATCAAGAAGCTATTCTTGTTTTAGATGTAGATGGGTATATTGGAGAACAATCTGGAGAAGAAATTGAATATTTTGAACGAAAGTTAAAAAGACCAATATACTATTTATCAAAATTAAAAGAATAGAAGAATTTTTTTTTTTAATCAACACTCATTCTTCTTTTCACTCATCTTATCAAAAATTATTAATTCTCTTAAGTCTCTTTATTTTAAATTTAAAAATAAAATTTTAAATATAGAGTACTCTGTTATAAAAATCTACAACACTTAAGTGAGGTTTCATAGAAAAATGGAATTGTTCCAAGTGTTTTGGGACGATCAAAGAAATTTGTTTTTAGAATTTAAAAAACATGAAGATGAAAAACAGCTCTTTCTCCCTGAAACTGTAAAGCGAATAAATCTTCGATATGAAATCTCTAAAGTTTTTAAACGCGAATCTTATCAAAATCGTTTGCCACATTTAGTTTCTATTAAAACCATATATTTTTTTAATGACTTTATGACTTTTTCTATTGATTTAAGCGAAATAAACGAGACAGATGAAGTTCAGATAAAAATATTAAATTTAACTATTTTTTTGTATTCCGGTCAAAGAATAGAATATTCAACAAAAAGAACGTTTACTTTATCAGAAATTTGTATTAATGAAGATTGTTATGCTAACTTTAGCTACGAAGAGATGAACACTGAAAATACGTTTGAAACCTCAATAACTCAAGAAAAGGTGTATCACGAATTCGAAAAAGACTATAAAAACCTTCGAGAAAAAGGAACTTTAGTATATGAGAAGAATAAAATTAGAGGAACTGCCACTAATAATCCAATGATGTCTTTAATTCGTGAAAATACTGAAACAATGAAAAATATTGTGGATCAATTAAAAGAAATTAATTATACTCTGAAAAACTTTTCTCTTGGTAATGTTAATTATACAGCGCTTGCCCCAACCAGAAGAGGTCCTCCACAGAGAGGAATTGAAAGAATAAAGAGAGAAAATGGACCTCGACCAAATCTCGCCATACAACCTCAAGCACCATTTTTACCCGAATTAAAATCAATAATGCATGATCCTGAGAAATTTAGAAGTTATTTGAAACCAATGAATGAAGAAGAACTTAATATTATTATACTCGATGATGAAGAATTAGAGCAAAAACAAGAGCTAGCAATTCAAAGGCAAATTAAACGGTTAGAAAAGGAGCAGCCTAAAGAGATAATAATAGAAAAATTAAAGAAACCACAATAAGATTGGAATTAATCTTTGAATTAAACTTCTCTAGTAAAATCCTAAATCTTTAATTTCTACAATTAATAATTACAACTATTAATAATTAATAACTAAAACTTAAAAAGAGGTTTCCGAAAATTCTTCTAAATTACTTTATAGGCACAGCAGGTTCAGGTAAGTCCACACTTACAGGCGAATTGAAAGCATACATAATTAACCGGAATCCTGATATTTCGGCAATTACAGTAAACTTAGATCCAGGCGTGAGAATTGTTCCATACGTTCCAGATATTGACATTCGGGACTATATAGTATTAGAAGAAGTAATGGAGGAATATGGATTAGGTCCTAATGGGGGGATGATATTAGCAAGTGATTTAATGGTCAATTATTTAGATGATTTAAGAGACGAAATTGATGAATATAATCCAGATTGGGTTTTAGTAGATACCGCAGGACAATTAGAGCTTTTTGCTTTTAGAGAAACAGGCCCTTTAATAGCAAGTTCATTAGGTTTTGGTGATATACAAAAGTCAGTGTCATTTCTTTTTGATTCAAATCTAGTGCTTAGGCCAAATGGATTTATTTCAACCTTATTATTAGCAGCTTCTGTACAGTTTCGATTCAGAAAAATTTCTCAAATAAATGTGCTTTCTAAGATGGATCTTTTAGACGATGACCAGATAGATATGATTATTAACTGGTCTCAAGATTTCAAAGCTTTAGAAGAATCAACAAGCGTACGAGAAGGTGGATTGATAAGAGAATTATCAATGAATTTATCAGAAGTGTTTATTCAGATGGGTTCAACAGCAGAATTAATTCCTTGCACAATAAAGAGAGAAGATGGACTGGATTTGCTATTTGCCTATCTACAAAGAGTTTTTGACTCTTATACATCGAAATTTTATTAATTCAGAAATTTAATCTGAAAATTTAAGTTAATTACATTAATTTTATTATTATCTTAGCTTTTATTATTGAAAAATTAGTTTACAAGAACCAATAAAATGAAAATAGTTGGCCCAGTAGCAGGCATAGGTTCACGTCTACGCCCTTTTACATTTAGTAAGCCAAAAGCATTTATCAGTATTGCTGGAAAGACAGTTCTTGATCATATTTTAACGAGATTTAGCAATACATTTGACTCTGAAACGGAATTGATTCTTATTGTTGGATATAAAAAAAGACAGATAATCAATTATATTAACGAAAACTATAATGATAAATTTAAACTAACTTTTATCGAACAAGTTCCAAGGGGGTATAAAGATAATGTGCCATATTATTGGGGATTGGGGGAAGCTGTTCATTTAGCTCATAAAAGATTTAAAAAAAATGATTTAAAAACTAAAGAAGATGATAAAAGAGAAGGGTCTCTAATTTTTCTTGGCGATATGATTATAATTGATGAATATTCTTATGTTTTGTATAGATATCATGAATCTGATGTTGATGGAATAATAACCGTTATGAGAGTTCCAAAGGAAGAAGCTAGTTCTTATGGTGTTGTAATTACTGATGAAAATAATATTATCAAAAAATTAGTGGAAAAACCAAAAACTTTCGTTTCTGATTTAGCTATTGCTGGAATATATGCCTTTTCCCATTCAGCCACTCTCGCACTCTTCGAAAAAATTGAAAAATATTTGGACCAAAGAACTGAAAATTCTAAAGAAATCTATATGACTGAGAGTTTGCAGGATTTAGTAGACAGTGGATTCAAAATTGCCGCTATTGAATTGAAAAAAGGGATCCTTGACTTTGGGAGGCCCTCTGAAGTATTGAAAGGGAATAAATTTCTTTTAGAGCATCAATCAATAAAAAAGGAAGATTATCAAAAACTCAATATATCAGTTGAGAGAAGTTTTATTAAAAATCCAAATTACATTGGCAAAAATACAAAAATAATAAATTCTGTCATTGGTCCACATTGTTCAATTGGGAATAATTCAATTATTAAGAATTCAATACTAGAAAGCTGTGTTATTGAAAATAATACAAACCTCATGAATGTTATCTCTGAAAACTCTATTATTGGTAGCAATGTAATAATCGAAAATATTAGCAAAAATAATCTAATTATTGGAGATAAGAGTGTTTATTAATTAATAGAAAATAAATAATCTCAAAAAAAAGGCAAGAATTTCGATTATTTCAATAACATCAGCAAAACTTTAATTATAAAGAGGTCAAATTATTAACTGATAGATATTTTTTATTTCTTTATATCATTTTATAAGTTAATATACACAGAAATTGATTGATAATGCCATATTACGTCGCGTTTGATAACTCCCATAAGGAAAGAGCTAGGCTCGATGAGAACTTTACTGAAATAAGGGATTATTTAAATGAAAATGATTTTATCTGCTATAATTTCCTTGAAACCCCCGTAACTCAAGAGTCTTTAAAACCCTTTGATATATTGGTAATTGCATGTCCC
>CAZRKO010000006.1:0-2545 GCA_964600445.1 uncultured archaeon | reverse complement strand
AAAACCTTCATCAGGATTATTCCTACTAGTTAATCCTGACTTTTCTAAATTATCCCATATTGAAATAATGGAAATAGTGAATTGGGTAAAAGAAGATGGAGGAGGCTTGCTTTTAATGTCTCATGCAGGCGGTGATCGTGGGCGAAATAGCAACATAAGTGAGTTATCAGAACAGTTTGGGATTGCTTTTGAGAATGACCAAGTATTGGATGAGGTTAATAATATTGGAATTGAAAATATGCCACTCATTTCTTCAATAAATTTTATACCACCACATCCCATTACTAATGGAATTTCTTCCATTTGTTATCGAGCAGGATGTTCTCTTACTGTAATTGGCAGTTCAATTTCTATAGCCACTTCAAATGAAACATCTGAACCGTTTAGTTGTCCTTTGATTTGCACATCAGAACCAAACAGAGGTAGAATTTGTGCAATTGGCAGTTATGAAATGTTTCGAGATAAAACGGGCGGAGGGTTTCAATATGAAGACCATTCAGATTTAACGTTAAATATTTTTAATTGGCTTATTTCAGATTATCGCATGGAATTAACCAATCAAGGAGAAGAACATACATTACCCGTTTCGATTAAACCCGCGCAATCAATAAAAGAGCTAACATCCACAGTAGATTCTGCTCCTCAAGTTGCGACTCAAATGACAGTTGAAACTACGATAAAATTTTCTTCTAAAGCCGAAGTTATTGAAATTTTAAATAATTACCTAACTCAGATTAATACTATGAAAACAAGTATTAATAAATTAATAGAAATAATATCAGAATCTGCAGAAGAAATCTTTTTTGAGCCTGAAGTTCAAGGGATTCAAACAGCATCTCCTCCTAATCCTGATTTTATTTATGAACCATATAAGGACGATGAGGAATCTATATATGATTATTTTGGTAATAGAGATCCTTCGAATCTTACCGAATTACCTCCTAAACCTCCAGAATTAGAGAAAAAGAAGGCTGAAACTAACGATGAGGGTTTTATTAAACCAGTACCTATTGCCCCATCTAAAATCAGTGAACCACCTAAGCACCCTAAAAAACAAACAAAGACCAAAAAGAAATCGAAACCGAAAGAAAAAAAAGGTAGCACCAAAAATTGAAAAAAAAGAAGAAAGTAAAGAAGAATTAAAAGCAGAATTAGATAGCTTAGAAAGCAAATTAAACTCTGTCCTAAATCTCATAAAATTCATTGAGAAAAAGTATGATAATGGAAAATTAGACGATAAAACTTATGAAAAGCAAACTCAGAAATTACAGAAAGATCTAGATAAAACTAAAAAACGCATTTCCGAGATAAAAAATCTACTAGATTAATTTTTTCATATATCCATCTCAAAATGCTATAATCCAGAAATTACTTCTACTTTGGTTTTGTTTTTATCAGGAACTATTTACTATTTGATGGTAGTTAGTCCTACATGAGATCCGAAACTCTTTAATATTTATTAATCGTAAATATTTTACATCCAACTAAATTAAGAACAAGATTATCATGAAAAATGAAGATATTTGTTTTATGTCTGCCTGTGAAATGGTAGAGAAGATAAAAACGCAAGAATTAACATCTCTAGAGGCAACCGAAGCATTAATTGAGAGAATTGAAAAAGTTAATCCCATACTCAATGCTTATTGCACAACTACTTTTGATTTAGCTAGAGAAATGGCTAAGAAAGCCGATGAGTCTGTAAAAAAGGGAGAAAAATTAGGACTTCTACACGGAATCCCGACATCAATTAAAGATTTAACGCTTACAAAAGGAATTAGGACAACTTTTGGCTCAAAAATATATGAAAATTTTATTCCAGATGAAGATGAGGTCGTTATCCAAAGATTAAAGAAAGAAGGAATTGTTATACTCGGTAAAACAAATACACCAGAATTTGGTCATGCGGGTTCTACACATAATCCCGTATTTGGTGAAACAAAAAACCCATGGGATTTAGGAAAGACTTCTGGAGGATCGAGTGGTGGGGCCGCCTCGGGAACTGCTGCCGGATTATCTACATTAGCGTTGGGCTCTGATGGAGGAGGTTCAATTAGAATTCCAAGTTGTCTGTGTGGAGTATATGGCATTAAACCTGATTTTGGGAGAGTCCCAATCTATCCTACATTCGCATATGGAGCACCATCAACATTAGCATGTAAAGGGCCTATAGTCAGATATGTAAAGGATGCTGCGTTAATGTTAGATGCAATGAAAGGTCCTCATGATGCAGATCCTTATTCCTTACCTGCTCAGAGTTTTAATTACTTAGAAAAATTAAGTGAAAAACCTGATAATTTAAAAATCGGATATTCTTTAGATTTAGGATTTGCTAAAGCAGTTGATTCTGAAGTTGAACAAAGTATTATCGATTCGGCTCAAAAGTTTGAAAAATTGGGATGGAATGTAGAAAACGTAAAATTAAAGATTAAAAAACCTACCACAGCTTTTAATATCTTATTTACATCGGGGTATGGTTATGATCTGAAGTCAAAACTAAAAGAGTGGAGGGATAAAATGGAACCTGATCTCGTAAAAATGGTTGAAG
>CAZRKO010000005.1:0-18540 GCA_964600445.1 uncultured archaeon | reverse complement strand
CAAGTTGTTGATGAATTTCAAGACCGCACATAAGACCTAATTTTTCATAATCAAAATCTTCCATATTTCATTCTAATTTATTATTTATTTTTTAAGTTATTGTTTCTTCTAAATAAAATCTCCCATTATCTTGAGTAATACTTGCATATTTTGAAAGATAGTTAAGTATAAAATCATATTCGTCCTTATTTTCTTCTTTTGACAGCCGAATTTGAAAAATTAAATCTGTTTCATTTTCAATTCTAATCCAATGCAGATGTTCAAAATATTTTAACAAGCTTAATAAAAACGTCTCACTTGTTCCAAATTATTAGTATATATTAGATAAAATCTTATAAAAATCTTTATTTTTTTAAAGAAAAATGAAAAACATTGACTGGTTCTTCTTTTATAAAATACAATTTATCCAAAATGAATTCTAATAACTTTAATTATATCGTTAATTGCCTCCATATTTAAAATCTTTAACTTTTTGAAAATAAATTTCTAATATTATCATTTAAATATTGTAATGAAATATGTAATATGCAAAATCACAGTATAATAATGGGTATTTGAAAAAGGAGACTGTTGCACAAAGGACCTATAAATAGTTAAAGGAGAGAAGGAGGGGGAGAAGGGCGGAATCCTTGTTTACTTTTTCTTAGAAACATAAGGTCCATCACGTACATAACCTAATTCGTAAAACCAGTCTCTTGCTCCAATTCCACTTATGACAGCCAATTTGTGTGCGTCAAAATCTTCATATGAAATTTTCTCTGCATTTGCCATTAATAATTTGCCATAGCCTCTGTGCTGAATTTGAGAATATCTATTAGGTTTTAAATCTTTAGGAACTAACTCTCCAACAACTTTAATTTCTCTTACAATCAAGGTATCCCCATCGTTTAATTCCGGTCTATGAGCAAAATCAGAAGGTTTTCTTAAGCGTAAATAACCAATTAAATAATTCTCTTTCTTATTTTCGTAGGATAGAAATATTTCATTACCCTGAGAAGCCTCATAATCTAAGCGGTATAATTTAATGTCATCAAAAGTATGCTCGCTTATGACTTCTTTTCTGTTACTTATCCCGTATTCACGGCATCTAATACAATTACATTTGTCATTCGTCAATTTCAACTTTTCTTGGACAAATTGCCGTAAATTACTATTTTTACAGCCCGCTTCAATCAAATAAGCCGGTATATCCCTCATTATTCTTTGAATTCTAACATAAGGGGGGAGGTTTTTCTTTGCACTTGCTATTAGAGCAACCAAATCATCTGTGGAATATGGAGTATACCTTCCTTGGCTCCACCAATCGTATAATTCCGTCCCTTTGATTACTAAACAAGGGTAGATTTTTAACATATCGGGTCGATAATCGGGAACTGTAAATAGAGAGCTGAATAATTCAGTATCTTTAGCATAATTAGAACCGGGCAGGTTTGGCATTATATGAGCGTTTATCTTTAATCCGGCATCTTTGGCTACTCTAATTGCTTCGATACTATCGTCAGTAGAATGGCCTCTTTTTACTAAATCGTAAATATCATCATATATAGTTTGAATGCCAATTTCCACGCGGGTTGTTCCATAATCGAGCATCCTATCTACATGGAGTTCTTTGCAGTAATCTGGGCGCGTTTCAATCGTTATACCTATAACTCTTCTCTTAGATTTTTCGGCAAGTTGTTTAGCTTCTTCTAAACTATTAACGTTACTTTCAAGTATTCCTTCTAAGGCTCCTTTAACGAATGCTTTTTGATAATTTGTGTCAGTTGATAAAAATGTTCCACCCATGATAATAAGTTCAATTTTGTCGACACTATGGCCTATGGCTTCCAAGTCTGTGATTCTGCTCTGAACCTGTTCATATGGATCGTAATTGTTATGAATAGACCTAAGTGCCGCAGGTTCACGACCTGTATAAGATTGGGCAACTTTGACTCCTGGTTGCGAAGATTCACCAGGACAGTAAATGCAAGTGCCTGGGCATGGAAGAGGTTTGGTCATAATTGCTATGACAGAGACCCCAGACAAGGTTCTTGTGGATCTTCTTTTTAAAAATTTCGTAATAATTTGTTTCTCACTTTCTGTAGCAAATTCCAATATTGTAGCATTCTTTATGACCTTATTATAATTAAACTTTTTTCCAATCTGACCTTTTATGTTTGTAATTTTTTGACGTGATGTCTTAGGATATTTAATTAAAAACTCGATGACTTCTCTTGAAATTTTCTTTTTTATCTCAAAATCAGTTGCTTCATTCATTTTAATATTGGTAATGAGAATAGAATTAGAGGAAATTTTCTGTATTCTAATTTTATTTATATATTTAATAACGTAAATATTTTGGGATTTCTATCAAGATAGCTTAGTATTCATAATAATAAAGGAAAAAATAAAATAATTAGAAAATAAGGTTAAAAATATTAAATTTTTTCAACCACAGTCGCAATACCAACGCCAAAACCACCGCACATCATCTGTAATCCGTAGCGTTTATTATTATTGTTTAGGTAATGAACCATCTCAGTGAAATAAATAACTCCCGAAGCACCTATTGGATGACCTATAGCGATAGCACCTCCAGTTGGATTTTGTCTAGGATCATCTAAATCATATCCAAAGTCCTTACAAAAAGCCAGACATGGTGATGCAAAGGCTTCATTTGGTTCTATACAGTCAAGATCATCAATAGTTATATCGGCACGTTTTAAAGCTCTTTTACTAGCAGGTATGGGAGCTAATAACATGATTTTTGGCTCGTCTCCCGCAACTGCAGTCGACAATACGCGTGCCATAGGTTTTAATCCTAATGATTCTGCTTTTTCTTCGGACATTAATAACGTAGCAGCAGCTCCATCAACTATCTGCGATGAGTTGCCAGCCGTAACTTTTCCACCTTTTTTCTCTGAGCGAAATACGGGTTTGAGTGATTGTAATATTTTCCAATATTTTTCTGGTTCATCTAAATATCCCGCTCTAACGGTTTGATCTTTTGTTATAGTAACCTCTTCTTTTTTTTGTTTACCAGTCTCTTCATCGATTACCGGTTTCATTTTTTCATCGGTATATTTCTTTAAATAAGTAACTGGAACAACTCTTTTGTAGTATTCATCTTCATTTCTCATCGCTTTTGTGGCTTTCACATGTGACCAAGCGCCGAATTTATCTAGTTCCTCACGGGTAAGGCCGTATTTATCATTTATCATCTCAGCAGATACTCCCTGTGGTACGAAATTTTTCATTACATTTTGTAGTGCCGGAGAATATATGGCAGGATAATCTTTAACTTTACCGGTAATTTCAAACGTAATACCCATACTGTAATGGGTCATTGACTCAACTCCGGCGGCAATCATTATATCTCCGTCTCCAACTCTTATCGCATTTGCCATTGTGTTTACCGCTTGAAGTCCTGCATTACAATATCTGTCCACTGTTGCTCCCGCAATTTCATATGGTAAATCGCTTAAAAGTATTGCTAACCGACCGATATTCCCCCCTTGTTCTCCTATCTGTGATAAACATCCAATATGACAATCCTCGATTTCTTTTGGATCGAAATCCGGACATTTCTCCTTGGTTCTTTCGATTAAATTTCGCAATACCGTTATTATTAAATCTTGGGCTGAGCATTCTCGAAAAGAACCTCCAAGTTTTGCCATCTGTGCTCTACCCGATTTTCCAATTGGGGTTCTTATGGCATCCACTACAACACATTCTTTTAATTCTTTCATTTACATCAACAAATTCTTTAAAATTAATTTTTAAATTTAAATTATTAAAAGACAGATTTCCAAATAAATCTTAATTATTATATCTGCTAAGGATATCTATAAATTAATTGATAAATTCGTAAAATCAATGACTTCATCACGGGTTTTCAAATTTTTCAAGATCTCCTCAGCCTCACTTATCATTTGATCTATCAGTTCCTCGACCGTAATCATTTTGTCAATATGTGGGATTGCCATAGACATGTCGGTATATTGTGGTCTGTTGGACTTGAAATGTAAGACTTTTTCAATGAAATCTGGATCAAAACAATTAGCGTTAATAATTTGTCTTTTCCAAACTTCGGGAATTGGACTTTCAATAGTAGTTAGGAATGCGGTACACATATGAACTGCTTGTGCCCCTAAGATTAGAGCAGCTAACATTCCTTTACCATCGCAAATCCCTCCAGACGCAATAAGAGGCTTTTTTAAAAATTTATTAGCATTAACCATATTAATCAATAATGTATTTTGTTGAGGATTCTTCAATCCACCTCCCTCAAGTCCGGTTAATATTATCGCATCAGCCCCCATTTTTTCCGCCGATAAAGCATGTTTCATTGTGGTGGCCTTATGAATCCATACCATTTGCTTTTCTTTGATTTTACTCCCCAAGTTTTCAGCTTTGAAAGCTGCTGTTATTATTGTTTTTATACCCTCTTCTTCTGCTATATCAAAATAACGATAAAACGGGTGTCCCGGTTTAACATTACTATCAACAGAGAAATTAATGCCAAAAGGATTATTTGTAATTTTTTTAACGTAATGAATTGCATCTCTAAATTCATTATCGCTTTCATAAGAGGATGCGGTGAGAATACCAACTCCTCCAGCTTTACTTATAGCTGCAGTCAAATCCTTATTATCATAGCCCGCAAAAGCACCTAGTATAATGGGATACTGGCAGCCAATCATTTCAGTAATTACTGTTTTCCATCTCAATTATAACACGTTAAGTTATTAAAATTTAATAAATTAAAACTCAGATATTATATTATTATTTACCTTAATTCCAATAAAATGAAAGTTAAAAATAAAATTATTTGAAAATTTATATTCTTGATATGAAGTTAATATTTTGTGATATAAATGAGCTAATGATTAAAGCTTGGAACAAGTATTTTAGTCAAGATGCCAACGTTGAGATTTATCATGGTTCCATTTTTGCTTTACATACAGATGCGATTGTAAGTCCCGCGAATTCGTTTGGTTTCATGGATGGGGGTTTAGATCTACAAATTTCGAGATTTTTTGGATGGCATATTCAGGAACGACTTCAAGAGATTATTAAACAAAAGCATCACGGCGAATTATTAGTTGGAAATGCTGAAATTGTTGAAACTGACCATGACATAATACCATTTGTTATATCAGCCCCCACTATGAGGGTTCCAATGATTTTAAAAAATTCTGTAAATGTTTATTTAGCGACTAGAGCATTGTTGATGTTGGTAAGGTATGGAAAATTTCCAGATGGTAAATTAATCAGAGATTCTGTAAAAAAAATTGCTATCCCTGGTATGGGAACCGGAGTAGGTCGCTTACCTTATGATATTTGTGCTTTACAAATGAAAAAAGCAGTTGATGATTTTTATTATGAAAAATTTAAATTTCCAGGGTCTTGGTATGAAGTTCAGAAGAATCATCAATTACTATACCGGAAAAATACCACTGATTTACAACTTGATAATGAAAAAGAGTCAATTTGAAGAGAATTATAAGGAATTCATTAAACAGGAATTTTTTTACCTGAAAAGTCTCGTTTGTGCTTGCCAAAATCTTCAATTTTTCTCAGAGTTTCTGAATTAAAAACGGGTCCATCCTTACAAACTAATAATCCTAGTGGATCTATAGCACATAACCCACATAGCCCGCAACCGCATCTCATAATTCTTTCAAGACTAGCATAATATTCAATATTATGCTTTTCACATATTTGAAATAGTTTATATAACATGATTTCTGGACCGCAGGCATATACAATCAGGTTAGATATATCATTTTCACTGTAGTCTTTTATTAAATTTTCAAATATAACCGATGCAAATCCTTTTTCTCCATAACTTCCATCGTCAGTACAAAAATGAAATTGAGAGAAATTTTTATTATATACTTGGAATTCATCCATGTACATCAGATCATTATCGATTTTAGCCCCTTCGATAACAGTAAATTTAAACTTCCTATCTATAAGTTCAGCAGAGAAAGCTTTTAATGCAGCCATTCCAATCCCGCCTCCAATCAAGAAAATTTGTTTTGAAAGATCATCTGGAAGTTTGAAATGATTACCTAAAGGTCCTCTTACCCCTATATAATCTCCAATTCTTAGATCATGGAGCACATTTGTACATTCACCTACATTTTTTACAGTAATAGACCAGTTTCCATCTTCACTGTATCCAGATATTGACATCGGAACCTCATCAACCCCTGGAACCCATACCATCACAAATTGACCAGGTTTAGGATGTATATACTTTTTAGCGCTATTTTCTTTCTTGTTAAAAATTATGGTTTTAACTCCATCACATTCATTGATAATTCTCTTAATTTTAACAGTTCTTATGATATTTTCAGTCAAAATCGGGCACCTCCTGAGTTTTATATTGATGAGCTAATCCTTTTATATCTTTAATTGATGTATACTCGTTTTCTTTAAGATATCTAATTAAATCTTTATTAATTTCAGTAATTATTTCAATTCCTTTATATAAAACCGTGCCAATTTGTACTGCTGAAGCTCCAGCTAAAAAGAATTCTATCACATCTTCCCAGGAGTCAATTCCTCCACATCCTATAATAGGAATTTTTAAAAATTTAAATAGATCATATACTTTTTTTACGGCTATAGGATGAATGGCCTTTCCTGAAAGCCCTCCACTTCCATGGGATAAAATAGGTCTTCTAGTATTCACGTCTATTTTCATTGCTGCTAATGTATTTATTGCAACCACTCCATCAGCACCACCCTTTTCAGCGGCTAATGCTATTTCCTTTAAATTTGTAACGTTAGGGTTCAATTTTACAAAGAGAGGGACAGTTAATTTCTCTTTTAGAAACTTTACGATATTAAAGGTTAAATCTTTATCAATACCAATAGAAGAGACTTCAGCATGAGGGCAGGAGATATTTATTTCAATAGCATCAGCCCCAGCATTTTCGGCTTTAGTAGCTACGTCTAGATAAATTTCATTAGTATCTCCGAACACGCTCACTATTAACGGAATGTTATGCTCTTTTAATTTTTTTATTTCTAAAATAAATTCATCGATACCAGGATTTCCTAATCCAACGCTATTCATAAAAGTTCCAGGATATACTTCGATTATAGAGGGATTTTTATATCCTTTTCTTGCTTTTGGTCCGATAGATTTGGTAGTTACAGCACCAGCTCCTGCATCGATGACTCTCATCATCGAAGAAAAAGACACTCCTAAAATACCCGAGGCTAAAATTATAGGAGATTTTAGTTTTAAACCAGAAATATTTGTTTCTAGCATTTTTTAAAAGAGAATAATCCTTATTATCTTATAATAATTTTTATTGGAGAAAATTTAAATCCTTAATAATTAATAGAATTAGAAAAATGAAATGTTTCATTGTTGATACTTTAATTGGAGTTTTTGCATTTGATGAGACTGGCAATATTTTAAATTTCATTGATTTTAACAGTAATAATCAAAAAATAATAGAATTTTATGAGTCAATCGATTTAGGATTAATTGAGAAAGAATATGAGCACTTTCTTTTAGAATTGAAAAATTCTGGCTTTGATGAATTTATATTTGATAATAAAGAATTAAAAGAGGTAACTTCTGAAAAATTAGAATACCGTACATTTTTAGAACCTCATTCATTAGAATTTAAAAATTTTAGATTAAATTTAGAAGACCAACTGAAAAAAGTTGGCTTATCTATTTCACATGATGAATTGTTGGAAAAATATAAGAAGATCAATGAAGAACTTATTAAAAAGAGGGTAAGTCAAGCTAGTGGACAGAGTGACATAATTATTATTCAAATTATAGAAACACTTGATATGCTTAAAAAATCAATTAGTTTATTCTCAACTCGTTTAAGAGAATGGTATGGATTACATTTTCCCGAATTAACGGATAAAATAATTGAAGATAATATTCAAGTGGCACATTTGGTAACAATCTTATGTGAGAGAAAAAATTACACGGTTGAAAACATAAATAAAAACTTTGAATTTAGCGAAAATCTAGTAAAAAGATTGGTTACTAAAGCTTCTGAATCGATGGGTGCGAATTTTGAACTCAAATTGGTACAAGATTATGCAAATCAAATCTTATCGTTAGATTCCTATAGAAATGAGTTAGAAACTTACTTAAACGATTTAATGGATAAATTAGCACCAAACCTCAATGCTATTGTAGGTAATCTAATAGGAGCCAAGCTTATTGCTAAAGCAGGAAGTTTAAAAAAACTGGCTTATATGCCCGCATCAAGGATTCAATTATTAGGAGCTGAAAAGGCTCTCTATAGATTTCTTAGAAGCGGAGAAAAGAGACCTAAACATGGGTTAATCTTTCAATGGAGACAGATTAGGAGCAGTAAACCATGGATTAGAGGCAAAATTTCAAGAGTTATTGCTGGGAAAGTAGGTATTGCTTCAAAAGTAGATTATTTTGGAGGAGATTTTATAGGTGATGTTTTAGCAAAACAAATTGAGAAAAAAATAAAAGAGATTAAGGTGAAGTATCCGAAACCTCCAAAAAAGAAGATTGAACCAACGAGACCAATCAAGAAGGGGAAACGAAAGAAAAAAACAAGATATCAACAGTGAAACCTATAAATGAGATTAATTCATTTTGTTTTTAAGTTAGGGTGTAAAAACCCTAATTCACAAATAATACTATGAATATTTGGAAAAAAATTGTATTTGATAAGAATTCTTATTTTATTAGTCATTAATATAGAATAATGAACATCCCATTAAACATTGACTTAAGAGGAAAAACTGCAGTTGTAACAGGTGGCGGAGGAATTCTTTGTGGATGTTTTTCAGAGGCACTTGGGAAGTGTGGAGCCAAAGTGGCAGTACTTGATTTGCGTAAAGATGCTGCAGATAAAGTTGCCAATAAAATCAAGGCAAGTGGGGGAATTGCTATGGGAATTGAGGCAAATGTTTTACAACTTGAGAGTTTATTAGAAGCCGAAAAGACCATAACAAACGAATTTGGCCCTTGTAATATCCTAATTAACGGTGCGGGGGGAAATCATCCCAAAGGGACAACGTCAAACGAGTTCTTAACTGTCGAAGATTTAGAGAGTAATGAAGAGGGAATTAAAACGTTTTTTGACTTGGATCTAGAGGGTTTTAAGTTTGTATTTGATCTAAATCTTATCGGAACTCTTCTGCCAACTCAAGTTTTTGCAAAAAAAATGATACATCAAAAGGGCGCAGTTATTATAAACATCTCTTCGATGAATGCATTTCTTCCATTAACTAAAATTCCCGCATATAGTGGAGCAAAGGCAGCAGTAAGTAATTTTACAAAATGGCTAGCTGTACATTTTTCAAGAGTAGGGATCCGCGTGAATGCGATTGCTCCAGGATTCTTTCTAACAGATCAGAACCGAAATTTGTTAATTAAAGTTGATGGTTCATATACTCCTCGTGCAGAAAAAATAATGAGTCAGACTCCTATGCAGCGTTTTGGTAAGTCCGAAGATTTACTTGGAACTCTTCTCTGGCTTGTTGACGAGCAAGCATCTGGTTTTGTAAATGGAATCGTTGTCCCTGTAGATGGTGGTTTTTCTGCATATTCAGGGGTATGATCAGTTAAATAAATAAATAGAAATATGATATGTTCCATGCTAAAAATAAGGTGAAAAAGATATGATAATGACCTTCAGATGGTATGGAGATGACGATCCAATACCGCTTGAGTATATAAGGCAGATTCCAAGAGTAACTGGGATAGTTTCCGCATTATATGACGTGCCTATAGGTGATGTATGGCCTTTAGAAGAGTTATCTTTGCTTCAAAAGAAAATTGAAGCCATCGGATTAAATTTGTTTGTAATTGAGAGCATAGCAGTCCACGAAGATATAAAGCTGGGACGAAAAAATCGAGATGATCTGATAGAAAACTATTGTCAATGTATTCGAAATATGGGCTCTCTTGGTATTAAAATTCTTTGTTATAATTTTATGCCGGTATTTGATTGGACTCGCACTGATCTGGCAATGGAACATGCTGATGGATCAACATGTCTTTGTTACAGTCAGGATGAGTTAAAGAAAATTGATTTGAGAAAAGATTCTTTAGAACTTCCAGGTTGGGCAACAAATTATACAAAAAAGGAATTACACGCTCTTCTAGATGCGTATTCTGAAGTTGATGATGAAATGTTATGGTCAAACTTAGAATATTTCTTAAAAAAAGTGGTTCCAGTTGCTGAGGAATCTGGCGTAAGAATGGGCATTCATCCAGACGATCCACCATGGTCAATCTTTAATCTTCCCCGGATAATTACCGATGAAGCTGCCTTGGATCGTTTTATAAAGATTGTTGATAGTCCTTCAAATGGAATAACTTTTTGTACTGGTTCATTTGGTCCAAATTCAAAAATGGATTTGGTGAAATGTATTCGCAAATACGGAGCGATGGGGCGTATCCCATTTACACATTTACGAAACATTAAACGCACGGGGGAATATAGTTTTCATGAAGTTGAGCATCCAACCGAGTTTGGTGATATCAACATGTATGAGGTTATAAAAGCCTATGTAGAAATTGGTTTTACAGGGGCTATACGTCCTGATCATGGAAGGATGATCTGGCATGAAAAAGGTCGTCCTGGATATGGATTATATGATCGCGCATTAGGTATAATGTATTTAACAGGACTTTGGGAGGGTATTCAAAAGACTCTTCAAAAAAAATAAAAATTGTATTGAGGTAATAAAATTGAGTAAAATCGAGATTAGATCACATCCAAAACTTTATGAAGTCTATATGTCAGGACCATCAGATAATTTAAAACTCTATTCAAAAAATCTGATTCCCGGGCATAATGTGTATAGTGAAAGATTAATTGAACATAAAGGGATTGAATATAGAGAGTGGGATCCTTTTAGGAGTAAATTAGCAGCTTTAATTCTTAAGAATCCTACGAGCAATTTTCTATCAAATAGCATAAATTGCCTATATTTAGGGGCATCATCAGGAACCACAATTTCTCATCTTTCTGATATTGTTAAGGATGGTGTGATTTATGGAATAGAATTTGCAGAACGAAGTATACGACAATTAATTCAAAATACTTCTAATAGAAAAAACATCGTTCCTATACTAGGTGACGTGAGGTATCCTGAGAGTTATGCTAAATCAATTTTTAATGATATTGATTTGATTTATCAAGATGTAGCACAGCCTAACCAAGCAGAGATTGCTGTTTTAAATTCTAATTATTATCTTAAAAGAGATGGTTTAATAATATTAGCTATAAAGTCTCAATCAATAGATAGTGTCTCAAAATCAGAAAAAGTTTATAAGCAAGAAAAAGATATACTCGAAAACGCGGGTTATGAAATTTTGGAAAGCATAAATTTACATAAATATGCAGCTAATCATATTATTTTAATAGTCAAAAAAAAATGATTACTCAAAATAATCAGTAATTTTTTTACTGCCAACTTCCTCATTTAAGATTTTTTTTGTAGTCTTCCAGGATGTTCTAACGAAGTATGGAACTTTTTTATTCTTTCTGACCCATTGCCTGAGAAAATCAATAGTTCTTTTATCGGAGGGATATCCGGATCCAATATCTCCGTATTTCTGTTTTAATTCACCAATTATGGTGTCTCTTGTATCTTTCGCGATAATCGAAGCTGCAGAAACTATGGGATATATATCATCAGCTCTATGTTTAGAAATTATTTTTGTTGGTTTATAGTGTAATAGCATTTTTATGGAGTTTCCGAATCTTTCTTCATTCACATCTGCCGCGTCTACATATATCATATCCGGTTGTAGTTTGTTAATAATATCTGCCATTTTTAATTCTTCTAACCGATTTAATGTAATTCTATCCTTTTCTCGATCATCAATTTTTTTAGCAGAAACTATAACAACTTCAAGAGAATGGCAATTTTCTTTTATTACTTTGGCTAATTGAGTCCTTTTTTTAGGTGAGAGTTTTTTAGAATCTCGTACCCCAACCTCTTTTAAAATTGCGATCTTTGATTCGTTAAAACAAACACCACATATAACGAGCGGTCCGATAACTGGTCCTTTGCCAGCCTCATCAATTCCGCATATAAGGTTAGCTTTCTTCAAATATTTCCACTAAATCCTTTTCAGTATCCATCTTTTCTAAATCTTTTAATTTAATTACAGGTACTCCAATTTTATTATCTGATATTTTAAAATCATTATTCACAATGAAAAACGCGTTTTTATGAAAAAATTCAGCAAACGAACTGAGATGGTGAATGTTCAATTTAGAAACTTTTGTAGTCTCCTGGGAAAGTCCCGATAAAACCGGATAAAACTCCTCACCGGCATTTAAAGCGTAATTGTTAGAAGAAATGGATAACTCAAAGGGGAGTTGTCCTTTTTTATACCAAATTGTTGAAACTCCGATATCCTCGAATATATCTTGAAGATGTGATTCAAAATCAGTTAAATCTCGTTTTTGAGAACTTTCTTCTTGAATGAAATTAACTTTAATTTGCCATTCGAAAACATTAATTTTTCTAAAAATTGATTTGTCATCAAGGATTTGTAGGATTTTATCAGCAATTTTTTGGGAAGGACGCATAGTTTCATTTTCATAAGAGCATAATGTTCTTTTTGTGACTCCTAATTTATCAGAGATCTCTTTTCTGGATATACTCTTTTGTTCTCTAAGAGATTTCATTAAATCTCCATCTAAGAAGATTACGCCTCCACCCCTTCGGGCTAATATGTGCGGATATTTCTGCTCTTTTAGTACATTCTCTAACGTTTTAAACGTTATGAAAGGTAATTCCTCCCTTATATAGATTGTATTGTCTTCTAAATTTTGATATCTATTCTTAATTCCGATTAATAATGGTTTAGAATTTAATAAAACTGACAAAAGTTTTATATTTTCCATCACAGATTCATTTAAATTATCGATATTTGGAAAAACTTTAACTAAAAAGATGGAATTATCTTTCTTTACTAAAATATCAAAACAAAACTTAATTCGTTTGGTAGGTTCCTCGAAATGAAAGGTTTCGAAATGTGCTTCTCTTAAGAGAGAAGCGACTTTTTGTATTATTTTATCAATTGTCAATATCCTAATAGTAAAAAGCAAAATGTTATAAAAAAGTTTTTCTCTTTAATGTGATATTTTGAGTTTAATTAATTCTAATCAATTATAACAATAGAGTCATAGTTTTAATAAATAAACCTTTTTTTTCCCACTCTTATAATTCTTAACATCTAAAAATAAAAGACATTAAATATTTTCAGAATTAACGAGTAATCAGCAAAATATTTACTCGTTAATTTTTTTATTAAAAATTCATTTTAATAAATATTTTAAAAATTAGTAAAAGTTGATTAAATGTTAAAAATCGATAAAGCTAAGTTCGATCCGATTGAAGTCTCTGACTTTCCAGAAATAGTCGAAAGGAAAGGTATTGGGCATCCCGATTCCGTGTGCGATGCCGCTGCTGATGCGTGCTCAAGAGCATTATGTAAGTATTATTTTAAAACTTTTGGTCGATATTATCATCACAATGTAGATAAGGCAGCCTTAGTTGGGGGGATATCAAAACCTGAATTTGGAGGGGGTCTTATTCTCGAACCGGAATATTTTTTAATTGTAGGTAGAGCTATTAATCAAATCTTAAGGGAGAATAAATTAGAATATATCCCCGTAGCTTCTATATGTCTTGATGCTTGTAGACAAGTTGTAGGGAATGTATTTCGAAATATTGATATTAATTCAAATCAGCATATCCAATTTGATTACGCTGTACGGCCCGGTTCTATCGATTTAACGGGAGTTTTTGAAGAATCTGATGCTAAAGAACAGGTGCCATTAGCAAATGATACGAGTTTTGGAGTGGGTTATGCTCCTTATTCTGATGTCGAAAGAATTACCTTAGAGGCAGAACGATTACTTAATTCTGATGCGTTTAAAGATAAATGTCCTGCCTCGGGTGAAGATATAAAGGTTATGGTTCAGAGAATCAATAAGGATGTAGACATTACCATATGCGGGGCAATGGTTACAAAATTCATTAATGATAAGGATGAGTATGTAAACTATACAAATCAAATGAAAGACGCAGTGTTAGATTTAGCATCAAAGATCATCCCAGAAAAAAATTGTAAATGCTCGGTTAATGTGGGTGATAACATTGAGAAAGGTATTCTTTACTTAACTATAACAGGAACTTCCGCAGAAGCTGGTGATGATGGCCAAGTAGGGAGGGGGAATCGATCAAACGGTTTAATAACTCCATGTAGAACTATGAGTCTGGAAGCTGTCTGCGGAAAGAATCCGATTAATCATGTTGGGAAAATCTACAACGTTCTTGGTACGGAAATCGCAAGAGAAATTTACGAAAGAGGGCAAGGCGATATTATTGAAGCCCATGTTAAGTTATTGTCTCAAATTGGCAGACCAATTACGGATCCTTGGATTAATTCGATCAGTTTAATTCCAGCTGATAATATAAATTTTTCAAGTATTACCAAAATTGCTGAAGAAGTTTCAGCTGAGAAGTTAAGTAAAGAAAGCTTAATAGATCTTCGGGAACGACTCATTGCGGGCAAAGTGCAAGTTTTTTAATTTTTTTTATTCTTTTTATTATTACGGATTACAATTATAATAAAAAACATAATTTTTAATAATTAAATAACAAAATTTTATCTTTGGTGAATATAAATTGAGTTTGGACAAATGGATAAAGACTGAAAAGGAAGAAAATAAAAAAAAAGGCGATGAGAAGAAGAAGCCGCCAATGAAAAAAAAACCTCAATCAGAAAGCATAAGTCAAGAAATTGAGACTTCATCATCTCATGATAAGCCATTAAGAAAACTGGCAAAATATATACTCATTTGCCCAAAAAAATCGTGTGGTTATCAAAAAACATTAATGAAAAAGCAGCTAAATGATAGAGATAAAATTTGTCCTAGATGTAAGGGGATTATGAAGATTAAAAATACATAATTTAATTTTGGTTTTCCATAACCTGTTTAGTTGGTAGATTTTTCAAATCAAATTTAGTCTCACAGTAAGGACAAGTATCTTTCTTTCTTGTATATTTTAAAATAATATACCCTATTCCTAGTGTAAATAATGTCAAAAAGCACACTATTTCGTTATATTTTTGTTCAATATCTTTTCTTCTAAGTTCAACTTCGCGTTCACAGGTTTCACAATAAATAATTCTCTTTATTCTCTTTACCGTAAGAATCAACCATTATTACTGTATTTTATTGATATTTTTAATTAATGCTAGCTAGTTTAATTAAGTTTTGTCAAATGTTAAAGAGAAATATTATATTTACTTTTTTCATTAGATCGAAAAATCTTGTGTAAAAAAAAGATTTATAAAATAGCTTTATAATTATATTGATTATAGATTCGCAATAAAACATTAACAAAAAAAAATTAACAATTTAAATATAATCTAATAATAAATTCCAAGTAGAATGAGGTAAATTTAATGACAATATGTTATCATTGTGGGGAGGAGATTCCTCAAAATGAGGTTTATCATTGTGATAAATGTGGGCAAGACTATTGTGGGCTACATAAAGATCCTGTGAATCATGAATGTAATATTGTAATAGAATCTTTAAGATCCCAGCAAATCCAAACTCCAGAATCAACATATAGGGAAGTTCCCTCATATCAATATCAACAGCAATATACCGATCAACCAACAACAGTTTCAGCTGTACGTGGAACTACCGACGGGAGCTTTAACTGGTACCGACAAGAAAGACATGTCCCGGAGAATGCTTTCGATCCTGACTCGGGAATTGAATTTAAGGGGATCTTATTTCCATACAAATCAGAATTTTTACATTTATTAATTGGCTCAAGTTTAATTTTCTTGATAGGGCTAATTGTGTTTTATAATCCTCAATTAGTTCGTTTAAATTTAACATGGGCAATCTTTTTGTTAGCGGGATTTTATACAACAGCTTTTCTATTTCATGAATTTGGTCATCGTCAAGTAGCTAAACATTTTGGACTTCAAACAAAATTTCGATTACTTACGTTTGGAATGATATTAACATTTTTCGGTTTAATAGCAGGATTCTGGTCTTTGCTTTCAAATTCGGTTAGTCTACCAATATTAGCTTTGCCTGGGGCTGTCGTTGTTTTGGGCTTAGATAAGATTGATCGTAGAACTGGCCTATGTAAAGCTGCTGGTCCAATTATCAATTTAATTTATGGCACAATCCTTTTAATAGTTTCTTTAGTTATTCCTAAAAATTTGTTTCCGTTAAATTTATTCATTGGTTATGCCGCGGCTTTAAATTTTATGTTAGGATTATTTAACATGATTCCAATTGGCATCTTAGATGGGCAGAATATTTTTAAATGGAGTAAATCGTTATACATTCTCTTAGTTGGTTTATTGATATTAATGTTGATAATCTCTTACGCAAACATATATGCTCCAATTGAAACATCCTTATACGTCCCCGAAAACATGAAAGGTACTGCCAATTAATCTCATACAATATTTTTTTATAATCTTTAAATATTTGTAGTTCTACATTCATATAAGATAAAATTAAATTATACACCTAAACAAAAAAAAATAAGAAGGATAATAGTTTCAATATTATACCATTATTAATATAATTATAAGTAATATTGTATTTAGAATAAGCTATAGGGTTGAAAATTATTGCCATTTTGTATGCATTGCGGAGAACAAATAGGATACTTACCATTTAAATGTAAATATTGTGGGGGTACCTTTTGTAAGAAACATCGCTTACCAGAAAATCATGAATGTTCCTTTGAATTAAAACATACTCCAGTCGTTCCAATATCTTCAGGCGAGCCACCTAGAAGATATCAAGAACTGACTTTAAAAAAACCTAAAAAACGTGAATATGAATATAGAAGTTTTAAAAGAACTGTTACAAGGAAAACGAAATATAAAGGTACCAAATTTTTAATGTTTATGATCTTGATTTTTTCTGTAGTTGCTTTTATTTTTAGTCTTATAGAACTTCATCCATATCTATATTTGAGTGTTCACGGTCTTCTATATTATTTTAGTTATCACACATTTTTTACAGCACTGTTTATTGGTTCTGGACCAATGGACCCTATTGGTCTATTTTTACTGTTTATTATATTGTATTTCTTATATTTAATGGCTAGGGTTATTGAAATTCAATATGGGCCCAAGTTTTTAATAAGTCTATATATTTTATCTGGCCTTTTTTCAGCTATGATATTTGTTTTATTAAGGTTTCTACTTCATTTTTATTATCCTATAGAAACGTATCCGGTTTATGTAGGGTTGGCGTGGGGGGGTGTTTTAGGAATAATTTCATTTAGCATATTTCCTTATTATAATCGAAAAATAACGGGATTAATGTATTTTATCCCGATGAGAATGAAAGGAAAAACCTTTTTAATAATTATAGTTTTAGTCAGATTAATTCCTGGGTTGTTTTTTTCACTGTTTAGTCCATTAAACATCATTTACTATCTGCCCGATTTAGGAGGGATTTTAGCAGCATATCTTGTATTTCGTATTAAATTTAAGTATCGTTAGTTAGAGTATTTTGTTGAGAATGAGAACCATAAAAAATATCAAGGTTCAAAAATTGTTTTTTTTATATTTTTTTCAATATTAAAAACTTTTCAGAGATGATATTAAAGTGCCCGATGAACAAGCTTCTAAAATTATAGAGTTAAATGAAGATTTAATAGAAAATAATGAAAGATTGGCTGACCAAAATAATCAGATTTTGAAGGATAATGAAATTCGATCTTTTGATGTAGTTGGAGCTATAGGTGCTGGTAAGACAGCATTATTAGAAATAATATCTGAAAGATTAGCAAAAAAATTTAAGATCTTAGTTATTAATGGTGATGTTGCGACTAGAATTGATGCTGATAGGATTGAACAGCACGGTGCAAAGACTATTCAAGTTAATACAGGGAGAGAATGCGCCTTAAATGCCTTCCACATTTCTCAAATATTAAAAAATATTGATTTAAAAGAATATCGAAAGGGGATTTTATTTATTGAAAATGTGGGCAATTTAATTTGTCCATCTGATTTTATTTTAGGTACCGAAAAAAGAATAGTAATCGTATCAATAACCGAGGGACCGTGGGTAATAAGAAAACATCCACTGTTGTTCAAATTTTCAGATATTGCAGTTATTAATAAAATTGATTTAAGCGATGTCATTGAAGTTAATATCAATGAAATGATTAATGATGCAAAAGAAATTAATCCTAATCTCAGAATTTTTGCAACTAGCGCGAAAACAGGAGAAAATATTTCAGAGCTTATAGAAGCGTTTGAACTTTAAAAATTTAGCTCTTTGATTTATTCATAGTTGTAGGAAGTTATATTCTTGAGTTCTTTAAAAATTAATCCTTCTTTTTTAAACTGTTTTTCAAAAAAATTGCTTCAATGTTTATGAAATATCTTATCTGAAATTTCCAATTTTCAATAAAGGTAAGAGAAGGAGATCATAATTCAATCCAAATCTCCAAATAAGAGGGAGGTTTAGACTTCAAAAAGTCTAATAGGGGCGAAAC
>CAZRKO010000004.1:0-20007 GCA_964600445.1 uncultured archaeon | reverse complement strand
ATACGATTTAAAAATTACAATTCTTCGAGGATATATATTTTTTTCATTTAGAAATATCGCCCATCCATCAATATAATATTCAATATTTATTGAAAAGAACTTCTTAAAAGCATGAATTTTAGATAAGATTTTCTCAATTTCAGCTTGAGTTTTAGGAGAATACTTATTTTCCATATATGTATAATTAAAAAAGGGATATTAAAAGGTCTAAAATTTTTATTTATTCAAATGTTATTTCACCAATATTAAAAATATCATCACCTAATCCTATCTTTGATTTTGCTACCTTTGATTCATAAGATAGTGGATTATTCAAGGGAGATTTTCCAAAAATTTGTGGTGAAGTTATTCCAGTTATTAATAGCATCACTCTTAAATAGCCATTAAATTCATCAGAAACTCTTGCGCCCCAAATCACCATAGAATCATTTAAATCCATTTTATCATAGATTTTCTGAGCCACAGAGTTAGCCTCGGCAAGCGTCATGTCATTTCCCCCACATACATGAATTAACGCTCCTTTAGCACCATCAATAGTTACATCAAGTAAAGGTAAGTTAAGAGCATCACTGATTGCTTCTTCTACACGGTTTTCTTTTCCATTTGATTCTCCAACACCAACAATTGCCACACCTCCCGTACTTAATATAGTTCGTACATCCGCAAAATCTAAATTAATTAAGGATGGTAAAGAAATGGTTTCGGTAATACCCTTTACCATACTAGCTAAAACCTCATCTGCTACACTAAATGCTTCGATTATTGGTAAGTTTGGAGCAATTTCTAATAATCGATTGTTATCAATTACGACCAATGTATCCGCATATTGTTTTAAGAGGTTTATTCCCTCTTTTGCCTTTTCAATACGTCCAATCTCTGTATTAAAAGGTATAGTTACCACTCCAACGACAATAGCTCCTTCAAGTTTTGCTATTTCAGCTACGATTGGTGCGCTTCCTGTCCCAGTACCTCCACCTTCACCGCAAGTGATAAATACTAAATCTGTGTCTCTTAAAACTTTAGTTAAATCTTCTCTAGATTCTTCTGCCGCGGCTCTACCTATCTCAGGATTACCTCCTGCTCCTAACCCTCTTGTTAGATTTTTACCTATTAAGATTTTTATATGTGCATCTCTCATATCGAGATGTTGGCGATCTGTATTTATTGAAATGCATTTTGCGCCTCTTATTCCAATCTTCATCAATCTATCAACAGTATTATTTCCAGCGCCACCACAACCCACTATTTTAATATTCGCATAACCTATTTTATCTTCTTTAAATTGAATTACATTCCTTTTTTTAGCATTTCTGATAAATGATTCCATTTATTATTTTTCACACTTTTAATTTTTTTTAAGGATAAAGAAAAAGATTTTAAAAAAAAATTAGAATTTATATAATATCCAGATGTTACTAGGAGAATTTCTTAACAAAGTTTTAGATAGAAAAATTTATCTTAAATTGCTTGAAACTTATGGTAATAAAGGATACCAGATAAAAATTTAATCAAAGTGGTTATTTTCTTCAAAATTACCATTTAGTAGATAGAAAAATCATGATCTATAGACGGGGTGAAAATTTGTTTAATATCATTATCCTTGACAAGAAATATATTGGGTAAAGAATAAGGAAAACGATTAGAAAAGGTAAGAGTATAGGCCCCTACATTTGTCACAATAACTTTATCGCCTTCGTTTAGTTTTTCAGTGAAAAAATAATCTTTTGCTAAAACATCTTGATCTGATGGAATAATCCCGGCAATAGACGTCTTATATTTATGGGGGTCAGCAATTTGAGTTGCATTATAGAATCTTAAGGAACATCTGGCAAATTTAGGGCAGATATGATTTCCAATGTTTAAAAAAATCCATCTGTCTTTAGCAACATTAATAATTTCAGTAATAAATAATCCAGAATCTCCAACAAAATATCTACCAGGCTCAAAATAGATTTTTTCATAATCAATATTAAGATTTTCAAGAGCAGTTTTTAATCCGCTAGCTATCTTTGTTAACTGCTTTTGAGGCATTACAGTTGCTTCGGGAAATCCTCCTCCTAAGTTTATGTTCTTGATGTTAATACCAATTTTAGTTAACTTTTTTAAACACTCTCCAACAACACTTAGATTTTTATTGAACAGTTCCATGTTGTTCATTTGAGTGGCATAATGAGATGAAATGGAGATTATATTGATGTTTTGTAATTTTTTGTTTTTTTTATTCAACTGTAATACACTTTTTTCATCTAAAACAATCCCTAATTTACTAGCATATTTTTGGGAGTTAATTCTTAAACAAATATCTTGGACAACATTTTTTTGTTTTGCGATGGAGTCAATCTTATCTAGGTCATTTAAATTATATACGATTATTTCCCTTACCTTATTTTGCACACTTTCTTCTATAAGTTCATCTGGCAAATATGGCCCTCCAATTAAAATTTTATTCTCAGGAAACCCAAGCTTTAAAGCTAATTTAAGTTCAGGTAATCCAATGATTTCAGCACCAATTTCTTCCGAACATATAATTTTGCAAACTTCAGGAAGAAAATTTGCCTTAAATGAATAAAATCCTTCAAAATTTTCAAATAACGCCCCAAAAATATTCTTAAATGAAATAATATTATCCCTAATTTTATTTTCTAAAAAGATCATTATAGGGGTTTTCGAAAGTTTTAGTATATCATCAAAGGGAATTAGATCTACAATGATTTTTTTAATATCTTTTTTTATATAGGGGTTACCAGACAATACTTTCATTTTTTTTTCTCACAATTATCTTGTGGTATTTTTCATTAATTTTTGATATAT
This sequence comes from uncultured archaeon, assembly GCA_964600445.1. Taxonomy (GTDB): domain Archaea; phylum Asgardarchaeota; class Lokiarchaeia; order Sigyniarchaeales; family SOKP01; genus LW40-45. The sequence continues at coordinate 17,196 of CAZRKO010000004.1, read as the reverse complement.
TAAATGAGTCTTTTCGGCAATTAACTCCCATGTATAATGTTGGGAGACTTTTATTTTACCAGCAGCACCAAAACTTTTACTTAATCTCTTTTTTTTCAATAGCTTTACTACTTTTTCAGCAATGTCATGGGGATTATCAAATTCTACTAAATAACCATCAACATTATTACATATAACTTCGGGTGTGGCACCTATGTTAGCACCGATGATTGGTTTTCTTGCAGCCCATGCCTCTAAAAAAGCTATGCCAAAGGCATCACTTCTACTTGGCATACAATATAAATCTGTTTCCCTAAATGCGGCTAACTTTTTTTTATCATAATAGCCTGTCAAATTATCTGGAGTAAAATTAATAATCCTTGCATTTTTAATTTTTAAGATTTTAGATAATTCTCGATTATATGCTTGAGTTGAGGGTCCTATAAAAACAAAATAGACCTTTTTCATTTTATCTAGAATCATTGGAATTGATTTTAAAACGGAAATAGCTCCCTTTTCATAATTCTTATAGCCGCAAAATAATACCATTTTATATTTATTTTCTTTTTTTTTAAAAAATTTTTCTTTAAATTTGGGATTTGTTAATTTAGGTTTATTTACATTCCCAAATTTTTCCATATCAACTCCCATAGGGATAACTTTAACATTTTCCCCGTCAATTCTACATTTGTTTATTAAAAATGTCTTTTCAAGATTAGTACACGCTATTAATAAATCAAATTTTCTTAAAACTTCTACTAACCTTTCATTTAAGTATCGTGGATTTGAAAAATGGAAAAACGGAGTACAAATTGTAGGGATTTTAAAAATCTTTCCGAGAATTAAGGTGATGATAAGATTAAAATAAGGAAAAAAGACAGTATGAGCTAAGTCATAACTCTTATTATTAGCATTTAAAAAATATTCAATTAAATCGAGTAAATATGGTCCATTTTTTAGAAACAACTTTAGACATTCATCAGACAAATTTAATAGACTATATTCCGGGATATTTTTAATGTATGTTATTTTTTCTTGTAATGATACTTTATTTTCTATAGGAAATCTATTAATTTTCAAATTATTTACGATGTCATAAAACTTATCTTTTTCTTTTATTGATTTTCCCTCCGTGCTTCTTAAAGCTTTAAAATCAATTGCATTTGAGGTATAAATATCTGTATGATATCTGTATCTAGAAGATAATATTTCTGCCATTCTTTGTATATAAAATTCTGCACCTGAAATCGAGGGAAAATATCGTGTTGGAAGATATAAAATTTTTTTCAAATCAATGATCCTTTTTATTTATCTATTATAATATTATAATTGAATGCAATCGTCAAAAGATTTATTATCAGAAATATACTTGAAAATGAAAGAAAAAGGAGATATTGATGATGAATTTGTGAATTATTTAGAATCAATTTATCCAGACAAATCTTCAGAGATCCTGCAATCATTAAAAAGAGGTGTTACCAAATATATTTTTAAACCATCTAATAGAATTATTTGGACTACGATCGGTGAAAATGATGAGTATTTAATTTATCCAAAAATATATTGTAGCTGCATAGATTTTTATAATAGAGTTGTAATAAAAAGAAAAAAAGTTGTCTGTAAACACCTTATTGCTCAGACTATATCTGATGCCTTGAATAATTTTAAGGAAAAAAAATTAGATGATAGAAATTATAATACATTTATCAAGGAGTTAGAATTAAAAGAATAAAATTTCTGACTTTTTTATTGATGAAATTATGAGACTATTAATGTCCATTTTAGACTCTTCTACTTTAATTTCTTTTGGTTTGGCATTAGTTTCTGGATATTGAGGATTATGCTGACAAGAAGCAGATTTCTGTGAACATATCCCATATAGTCCAATATTTCTGTTTAGTTGTATAACATCGAGTTTGTTAAAACTTATTAAAGGCCGTATTATAATTATTTTTTTAGCCAAATCATTGTATACATATAAATTGCTAAGAGTTTGGCTAGCTTGTTCACCCAGGATATCTCCAGTGACAATATAAGTGGTATTTTCAATCTTTCCTATGTGTATAGCGATTCTTATCATTAATCTTTTACATAAAATGCATGTTAATTTTCTTTCACAGTTTTGTTTAAAGAGTTCTAAATTAGGATCATGGTTAATCAAATATAGTTTAACTTTAAAATCCGTATATGTTGATAATTTATTGATAATCGCGATTATTTTATTTCGCATGGAATGATCAATATCATCAGAAGTTAAAAAAGAAAGAAAAACTGGCTTAAATCCTTTTTTTATCATTAAATTTGCCGCAATAGGACTATCTAACCCTCCAGAAAGCAATGAAATAAATTTTTTCATATAGTAATTTCCTCTCTTTCCCATTCTTTCAAAAACTTATTAGATTTGTTAAGTTCTATCTCTCTCGGAATTTTTATCTTATTCTCCACTTCCAACCTTCTGATTTCAAATTGTAAGTTTTTATTTTTTCTATAAAATTTTTCAGCCTTAGGATATTCATCTTTAAAGATTTCTTTTAATTTTTCTAAATCGATATTTTTAAGTTCTTCATAACTTTTTATTACAAAATTACAGAGGGGGTCAATAGAAAGTTCAAACCGAAAAGCATCAATGCGTTTTAAGGCTAAAGGATATGCTTGGCAAGCTAAAGGTTTAACATTATGGATTGTACAGCCAATGTTCTTTTTGTAAAAAGGACAACATTGATTTTTACTATCTAATATGATTCTATAAGTTAAAACCAAGATCTTCTGATTTAAGATATCTGGAAAAACTAAATCTTCGATTACATTGAAATTTAAACCATTGAGCTTCGCAATTTTTATTAACTCGCTAACTTCTTCAGGATATAAAGGAATTCTTTTTGTTCCGGGACACCCTAGAACCTCAAAACAGCATGTAGCACACTTCAAACATTTATATTTTAATTTACTCATTATTCAAGGCATTTTATTCAATTCAATTTTACTATTTTCATTATTTAAATCGAATTTTTAGGTGTTTATATCAAAAATAATTATACTTGATATTATCTAAATATACCTCTTAGAAATAATTTTAGATGAGTGGGTATAAAAAAACCTTTAATATCACAATATTGTTACTAGCACTATAATTCACAATACCTTCGCTCCATCTACATAACATTTGTAAATATTAATTGAAAAAAATATCATTAATTCTAACTAAAGTCTTTTTGTAGTAATGGTTTTAAAAAATGATAGAAGAAATTGAAGGTATCCAAATTATAAAACATGCTAATTATTCAAAGAGCCATCTAAATAACCCTATTTGCATTTGTGGCATGCCAGGAATTGCTGACGTGGGTAAATTCGCGATAGATTCTTTAATAGGTCAATTGAAAGCAAAATCTTATATGGAAATCATATTTGATGAGTATCCTGCCGGAGCTATTATAGATAATAGCATTTTAGCAGCTCCTAAAGCAGAAATATTGCTATTTAAAGACCCTGATAAATTAAGGGACATTATTTTAATTACGAGTGATGCTCAGTCGCTTACCCCTCGTGGTATCTACAAAATATCAAATTTTCTAACAGAAATTATTGCCCAATGTGGAATTCAATTAATAATTGCTCTGGGGGCTTATCCTATGAGCAGTCAAAAACTTATTTCTAAAATTCCAAAGATATATGCTACATCAACAAATCGTGACTTATTGGAAGAATTTTTGATAAAGAATCAGTGTGAAAAAATACAAAAAGGGGTAATAATTGGTGCGAACGGATTAATTCCAACGTTAGCTAAAGCACGGTTTAACATTGATGGTCTAGTTTTACTTGCAGAAACAGATAACATTGCGATGATAAATGAGGATATTACAGATTTAAAGGCATCCATATCGCTTTTGGATATGATTAAAAAATCATTCACCTTACCAATTAAGAAGAAATATTCATTAGAAAATCTCGATGTTATCACTAAAAATTTACAGGAAAAGAGAGATAAATTAGAAAAAGATCTCGATACATTTAATATCATAGATACAGATGAAAAACGTAAATCATTATATATTTGAAACATTAATCTTTTTTTATTTTACTTATAATAAATTGAATTACTTTGAATACTAATTAAAATACCGAAAAATATTTTAATAGTGTTTTTGAACTTGAATATTAAATCGAGAGATTATATTACTTTTCTCCTATGTTCTTTCTAAATTTAGCTTTAAAAAAAATAGAAATTAGCGGACTTTAATCCGTTTAATAACATCTGGACGCTTTTTGTATAAAATACGAAAACCACAGTGGCTACATTTTTAATAGGTTTATGGAGTCCGTAAACCTTTTATTCCAGGTAGAGCGCTCAGCTCTTTTTTACTTACTTCTTTGCCACAGTTTTTTCGTGCACATACGTATTTAATTTTTGATCACATCAAAGGGTTTTATTTTATAATATAGTGAGTAAATAACAAGAATTAAATTTTTCGTTTTTATTTATGAAAAAATCTCATTTTGTATCTTTAAGTGGTTAACTAGTTCTTTATAACGATTGCGAATCGTGGCCTCAGTTACGCCTGCCGCTAAAGATATTTCCCTTTGAGTTCTGCGTTCTCCTTCTTGAATAGCAGCAACATATAAGGCAGCTCCGGCGAGACCCGTAGGGGCTTTTCCCGCTGTGATACGATATTTGTTAGCTAATTTTAATATTTCTGCAGCCCTATTCTGTGTACTACCAGAAAGGTTTAATTCAGCGCAAAACCTTGGAATAAAATTTATAGGAGAGGAGACTTTTATGCTTATTCTTAGTTCATTTATAATCAATCTATAACAACGAGCAATCTTTTTTTTATCAACTGAAGCAAATTCAATAAAATCATCGAGCGTTTTAGGAACACAGTTTAATCTGCAAGCGGCATATATAGAAGCAATTAACATTGCTTCAATAGATCTACCTCTTATAAGGTTTTTATTAGCCATTTTTCTATAAATATGTGCCGATGATTCTTTTATATCCCTAGATAAATTTAATTGAGATGCAAATCTATCTAGTTCATTCATAGCATAGGCTAAATTTCGATCAATAGACTTGTTAGTTCTCGTTCTAACATGCCATTTTCTTAATCGATATACTTCAGCTTTCATTTTAGGACTAATAGATTTCCCAAAAGCATCCTTGTTTTTCCAACCTATCATAGTTGATAAACCCTTATCATGTATCGTAAGAGTCATAGGGGCACCAACTCTCACTTTATTCTTAGCCTCCTCTGCTGAAAATGCCCTCCATTCGGGTCCGAAATCTATGATCTTTTGAGATAATACTAACCCACAGTCGTTACATATGATTTCGGCTCGCGAATTATCTAAAATTAAATTGTTATTACCACATTCCGGACAAAAATCTGATTTATCTTCCGACGTAATTTAATCAACCCTTTAAAATATCTTATCTCTAAGTTCTATAATTTTTTGTACATTTTTAAATGTTTGCGTTTTAACAATTGTTCAGTTAATAATGATATCTTTTTTTTTTCTTCAGTATGCCATAAAATTTTAACTCCTTCATAGAATATTTTTGTCGGTTAATAAAAGAAAAATATTAAAAATTTTTTTAACGGATAGAGTTTGAAAATTAAATAATCACCTTAACTTATAGAAATCTAACCTAAAATTTGTTGAATTTTAAATAAATTGAAAAATTTAATCGAAATATTTTAATAGGGTTATTTTTTCATTTTAATTAATGCGACAAATATATAAGCCACATGGAAAGCATTGTTATCTCCGTTCTTTCAAGACTTCTTGTCCACGTTGCGGAAACGATGTTCTTTACTGGGAATGTACACATGGTTGTAAAGTATTCTTCCAATATCCTCCCTACGGGAAATTAATAAGACATATTTGTAAAAGTTATAAAGGTAAGAGTTTATATTCCCAGAATAAGTATCCAGTGATTATTAAAAAACCAAAAGGATTATTAGAAAAAGCCTCGCCAAGTTGTCCAGCATGTGGAAAATTGTTTAAAACAGAATTGTATTTAAAGGACCACTTAAAACAATTAAAAAAATCTGATCTTTTACATAAACTATATTTTGGGCAAGAGATGATAATTAAACATGGTAATAAGGTAAATAACAAGAAATTAAATGAAAAAATGAGAATTCGTTATAAGCCCATCTTTGGGAAAATTAATATAAAAAAGAAAAATGATCGTATTTAAAATTATATCTATCCATAAATTTTTAATAAAATTTTTATAATTATATTTATAAAAAAGTTTAAATCAAAGATTTTTATTAATATTGATGTATAAAAATCAAAATAAGGAAATGAAAAAATGCCAGTAGATCCCGAAACTGCCGTTTATAACTTAATGCAAAATGACCCTCACATTATTGCCGCAGCTGTTATTGCAGGCACAAATGAAATAATTTATTCAACAGATAATTGGGACATCAGTGCGGATGTAGGTAGAGTCATGTCAAGTTGGATTGCTCAGAATGCTCAATTTATAATGCTCTCTGGAGTAAAATATTCCATGTTGCAATGTGGACCTGAACGAATGGTCGCTACATCTATACGTGGTGAGGGAAGTATTGTTGCCGCAAAGGATGATGAACATAAATTAATTGTATATCTCGACCCGGATGGATATGCCGCTGGAGCAACCATGGATGTACAAAGAACTATAAGTTCAATGAGCTCAAAGGCATCATCCTATATGGATAGTAGTGCTCAATTAGGGAAGGCTGGACCTGCTGCTGCTTCGGCTACTCCAAGTATAGATCCACAATTGAAAGGGGAAATTGAAGCATTTTTAGAATGGATTAAAGATACTGATGGGCTTTCAGGCTATATCAACTATTATTTACAGCAAAATAATGCCCAAATAATATCTGAGTTATCAAAAATTTATAGCGAATTAAGGCAAATTTTTGGTGTTTAACTTTTTTTATTAATTTTTTAAAATTGATCTCCTGATGTTGATTAAATCCTATTATGATTTTTAAAGAATCAATAAATTAGATTACTGCTATTACCTAATTTTATTTTTATTAGTAAGTAAAAATTTCATTCCTCATATCTTTTGATCATGATTTTGATGTTCGAAAAGGTTTGTCTAATAAAATTCTTTTTTATTTTATTAATTCTTTAATCATATCGATAAATTTAAAATTTTATTAGAATTTTTGAACATATGGAAGTTGGTGTTATTGCTGCAACTGGTTATGCCGGTGGAGAAGTTGTTAGACTTTTAAGCTATCATCCGAATGTAGAGTTAACTTATATAACCTCTCGTAAACTAATATCCAAATATTTTCATTCAATTTATCCAAATTTGCGAAAGATCTCAGATCTGAAATTTGAGGAATACAGCATTGAAAAAGCAAAAGAAAGATGTGATATTGTTTTTTTAGCAGTACCTCATGGTGTTTCACAAGATATGGTTCCTGAATTATTAGAGTCAGGATTAAAAGTAATTGATTTAAGTGCAGATTTTAGGTTAAAAGATAAAAACATTTACCAAATGTATTATAAAAAGGAACATTCTCATCCTGAGATATTAGATAAAGCAGTATATGGCTTACCTGAATTGCATCGCGAAGAAATTAAAAAGGCAAATTTGATAGCTGTGGCAGGTTGTCATGCTTCAAGTGCTATTTACGGACTATATCCTTTAGTGAATGAAAATTTAATTCAAGTAAAAAATATCATAGTTGATTCTAAAACAGGATCTTCTGGTTCTGGAGCAGGCATTAGTGAATCAACCCATCACCCAATTAGAGCTAACAGTATTAGGCCATATAAAATGACCGGCCATAGACATACCGCAGAAATAGAGCAAGAATTAACATTAATACTTCAAAAGAATAAAATCTTAAATAATGAAGTTAGAGTGGGATTTTCTGCGCATGCAGTAAATTTAGTAAGAGGGATTTTATCCACTTCACACGTTTTTTTTAATGAAACAAAGGAAATCGATGAGAAAGTTATATTTAAGGCATACAGGACTGTTTACAATAACGAACCGTTTATCCGTTTAGTTAGTCAAAAAACAGGAACATTTAGATTGCCAGATCCTAAATTAATTACAGGCACGAACTATTCAGATGTAGGTTTCCAAATTGATAAGAGAATGAATAGAATAGTGGTTTTATGTGCTCTCGACAATTTAGTTAAGGGGGCTGCGGGAAATGCAGTTCAATGCATGAATATAATGTGTGGTTACCCTGAAATTTCTGGGCTTGAATTTCCGGGATTCTTCCCATTATAAATAAGAATGAAGCAAATATAATACCTTAGAATTAACTCTCGAATCTTATTTTATTGGGGAATTATTCTTAAACAGAAAAAATACCAATTAATATAACAATTAATATCGGAATTAGGCATAATAAACATACACAACCAATAAAACTATTTCTCCATTTTATATAATGATTTGGGTCTAAAATTGTACCACAATTAGGACATCGCTTCAATTTAATATCATTAATTTCTTTTTCGCAATTATAACATTGAACTATATTACTTTGATTTTTAGGCTCTAGATTTGACATGACAAGAATTCCTAAACTTGATATTTTGGTGTTTATTATAATAATACGATACTTAAATAAAATATAATAATTTTAAAAGAATTTCTAAAAATAGTTAGGAAAATTTAAAATGTCCGGTTATATCGGTAAAAGTATTAGAATGGAAAGAATTATGAATAGGGAGAATGGAAAATCAATTATCGTCCCTTTGGATCATGGATTAACAGTTGGACCAATCAAGGGTATTGAAAATAATTTAGGTGAAATAGTGAATAAAGTTGCTTTAGGTGGTGCTAACGCTGTTTTAGGCCACATTGGAATTCCATTATACGCACATAGAGGATATGGTCCTGATATAGGTTTGATATTGCATATATCCGGATCAACTTCATTAAGCCCAATGTCTAATTATAAAGTTTTAGTAAACACTGTTTTAGAAGCAGTTAAATTAGGGGCTGATGGAGTTTCGCTTCACATAAATATAGGAACTCAATCTGATCCTGAGATGCTTGAAATATTGGGAAGAGTTTCAAGAGAATGTAGAGAATATGGGATGCCTCTTATAGCAATGATGTATCCTAGAGGAGAAAATATAGACGATGAATATGATGTTGAGGTTGTTAAAATTGCTGCTAGAGTTGCTGCCGAACTAGGAGTTGATATTGTCAAAACAAACTGGACTGGTGATCCAGATTCCTTTAAAGAAGTGGTTAGGGGTTGTATGGCTCCAGTTATTATAGCAGGAGGAGAGAAAGTCGGATTGAGGGGGATACTGGAAATCACAAAACAATCAATAGATGTAGGGGGTGCTGGCGTAGCATATGGGAGAAATGTCTTTCAAGCCGAAGATCCTACGAAAGTTGTTAGAGCATTGTATTTAATTGTAAATAAGAATTACGATATAGAAGAGGCAATCAGAGAGGCAAAACTTTAATAACGTCCTATTGTAATTATTCAAATAAAAAAGAACTCATCAGAATGATACCTTTAGTAAAAAAGGATTGTATAATAGATAACTTAAAAATTTATCTGGTTTTGTTTAAGTTACATAACAGTTTCCTCTTGTTAATTTCTGATCAAAAAGAAATGGGCATTGGGAATGTAACATTGGGAAGTCCTCCATTGATAAATGGATTAAAATCAATTTCAGCGTCCTATAGTTTATTCGGTATAAATAAAAAATTATTAAGTACAATAATTTCTGAGAAAGCTTCGCACATCTTAAAAAAACCGGTTCTATTACTTCTCTTTTTGAAGGATATAAAAAAAGAGGAGGTAATTGCAAAACCCTTAATGAGTTTTTTAAATGAAATTTTAATAAAATTAGTTGAAAAAGATTAAAATTAGAGAATTATTATATAAACATATAAAATCTCGAGGTCGCCAAGCGGCTAACAGTTTATAAAAAAATTTTGATGTTTTAAAAATTTAGAAATTCTTCAAGCAGGGATAACCAAGCCTGGTCAACGGTGCCGGACCACTGCTGGTGGTTAGCCAGCAAGCTGGACTCAAGATCTTTAAAAAATGTCTTCCGTTGATTTAACAATTCTGATGAGATATCCGGTCTCATAGGAGTACGTGGGTTCGAATCCCACTCCCTGCATTTTTCTTTTTTTTTTTCCACAATTTCTAATTTATTTACTTCGTTTTCGTAAACTTTTTTAATTTTATGACTTAGAGATCTATATAAATAAAACATTTAATTAAAGATAAAAAAAGTGAAAATAAATTGTCTCAACTATCTGGAGTCCCTATACTGATACTAAAAGAAGGGACTGAAAGAAAACAAGGAAGAAATGCTCAAAAAAATAACATAGCTGCTGCCAAAGCCGTGACTGAAGCTGTTAAAACGACATTGGGTCCAAAAGGTATGGATAAAATGCTTGTTGATTCTTTAGGAGACGTCACCATAACTAATGACGGTGCTACAATTCTAGATACGATTGATGTAGAACATCCCGCAGCAAAAATGATTATTGAAATTGCTAAAACTCAAGATGACAAAGTTGGCGATGGGACTACTACAGCCGTAATCATTGCAGGTGAGCTACTTAATCTTGCAGAAGAATTAATGGAACAGCAAGTTCATCCAACGATAATTTTTCGAGGCTATCGAAAGGCACTTGTGAAAAGTAAAGAGATATTAAAAGATCTCGCAACTAAAATTGATATAAATGATAAAAGCACATTAATCAAAGTCGCAGAGACATCAATGAATAGTAAATTACTCGCTGGAGCAAAGAGTCGTTTTGCCAATATCGCTGTTAATGCTGTTTCTCAAATCATGGAAGATCGAGGCGACTATAAAATAATTGACTTGGATCAAATTCAGATAATTAAAAAAGAAGGTAAAAGCCTCTTAGATACATCAATTATCGATGGAATTATTGTTGATAAAGAAGTTGTTCATCCCATGATGCCAAAATCCATTAAAGATGCTAAAATCGCATTAATCAGTTCGGCTCTTGAAGTAGAAAAGACAGAATTCGATGCCGAAATAAGAATTCAGACTCCCGACCAAATTAATAAGTTTCTCCAAGAAGAATCTAACATGTTAAAATCTAGAGTTGAAAAATTAAAAGAAAGTGGTGCCAACATCGTATTTTGTCAAAAAGGAATTGATGATAAAGCTCAAAACTTTCTAGCGAAAGATGGAATTCTTACAGTAAGAAGAGTTAAGCGTTCTGATATGGAAAAACTAGCAAGGGCCACAAATGCGAAGATTGTGAATAATATCTTCGAAATTTCTGAGAGCGACCTTGGTAAAGCAGGTAAAGTCGAAGAGAAAAAAATTGGAGAGGACAATATGATTTTTGTTTCTGAATGTACAAATCCAAAAGCAGTGAGCATATTAATTAGAGCTGGTATCGAACATGTCGTTGATGAAGCCGAAAGAATGATAAATGATGCTCTAAGTGTTGTAAAAGCTGCGGTCGAATTGCCTTTTATTTTACCAGGCGGTGGTGCTTCTGAAATAGAGCTAGCAAAACGATTAAGGACTTATGCTCGATCAATCGGGGGTCGGCAACAATTAGCTATAGAAATCTATGCTAACGCCTTAGAAGTTATTCCTAAAACTTTGGTTGATAATGCTGGATATAATCCCGTTGATTTAATTGTTGAACTGAGATCTAAACATGAAGCCGATGATGGTGCATCATATGGGGTAAACATTGATGAGGGTAAACCGGACAATATGGTAAATTTAGGCGTTATTGAGCCTCTATTAGTTTTAACTCAAGCAATTCAATCTGCAACAGAAGTAGCGTCTATGATTCTAAAGATAGATGACGTCATTGCAGCTTCTTCTCTTTCAAAGGGCGGCGACTAAACTTCTTTTAGTTTTTTTTCTATTTTTTTTAAATTATTTATTTTAATAAACCCCTCTCCCCAAGAGAATTTTGAGTGTATTAGATTAGCATCTTCTTCAAATTCTGTTATAAATAGCGCAGCAGCAATGGCCTCTGCTGAACTCAATTTTTCCCACTTTCCATAATTTACGGGATTTGCCGCAATTAAAGGTGGCAGCCTACGTCCATTAATCCATTTGAAATCGCTCAATCTAATTAAATTTTTCCATGAGCAATCAAGTACAATAAGGCCATATTTTAATATTAAATTTCTATCATCAACAGATAATTCATTCCGAGAAAAGGGATTTAAGATAATTGCTTTCTTTAAAGAATTTCTAATTGAGGGTATTGTTTTTAAAAGATTTAATTTTTTTAATTTTAAGGCTGTACACTTTCTAGGGTCACATTCATTTTTTCCCTTATAACGCAAGCAATATATTTTCGGAATTAATTTATTTGGCATTCTGTTTATTAATAATCTTCTCAAAATTAAATATTTATTTTAAGAAATGATTCTACTTTTTTAATTTCCAATGAGCGTGAGATGTTCCTTCATCTCTCCCTACTCTTTTTTCTAAAACATATCCATCTTCTAATTTATTTAGAAATTTATAAACCTTCCTAGGATTGTGATTCTCGGGAATGAAATTCATGTGGCAATCTGGATAACTTGTGGAATATTACCAATATTTATCCATTTGTATTTCAGGCGGAAAACAAGAATTGTATGAAGAGTGGCAATTTTTATTTAAATTAGGGGATTTTTATATGATTTTATATCATTCATTTTTAGAACTGCTATTTATAAAGTTATCACAACTAATCATACTTAGAACTAGTTAGAACATTAACAGCATTAATAAAATTTTCTGTTATTATTTCCTTACCTAATATTTCTAATATTGAATAAATTATATTTCTAGATTCTCCCATTACTGGAATACCGCCATATTCTAAGGTGAATAAACCGATAAAAGTTACATCTTCAATATTTGAAGTAGCCTCTGTATCTGAGAATCTCAATTTTCCGGAGGGACATGTAATAAGACCATAAAATTTCTCAGGCTCTTGACCAGAAATTGCAACATAACATAGCAATTCTCCTATTGAGCTTCCTTTCGATTCTTCTTTCATTTTTTGAAAGGCAACATTAGCATTGGCCGAAAATGCCTCAACGGATATTGGTAAATTTTGACCACTAATTTCTCGAGCATCTAATGTTAAACCAGAGGGCACTACTAGACTATATCTAATGAAAATTGGATTTTGAACAGAATCTAAAACAGTACTTATAAAAGGAAGTGAATTAGATTTGTCAAAATTTTCAGGTGTATATGAAACAAAGGGAACTTCGGTCCCCATCCCAAAAAGATAAATAGCACTTCGAACTTTATTAGAAAATTCCTCAACTTCTTTTTCCGTAGCATCAGAGGTTCCAAAAAATTCTCCCAGCTTTTTTTTTAAATGAAACATCGAGCTAGCTAAATTATCTGCATCCAACGGCCATTCTTTATGATAATCATGGACTATTGTTAAAAGAGTTTCATTAATTCTAAGTGTTATTAAACATACCTTATCAAAATAAGAAAAGGAAATAACTTGATCTGCTATATGCAAATCATCCCAATTTTCCACACTCGCAGAAAAAGCAGCAGCAGCAAGACTAGTAATTTGGTTAGGGTTTATGTCAATATCGCTTTTCCTACCTATCTTAGCGATGGAAAGTCCGTTTTGATCACAAAGTAGGACTAAAATTGTGCTTGAAGAAGCCCGTAAAATAGATGTTAAATGTTTTATGAGGGATTCTCGAACGCTCATTAGAAAGATCAGCCTTAATTTATCCTTTACTTATAAATTAAACTTGTAATAATCAAGCTATTTAATGCTTAAATATTTATATCTTTTTTATATTTTTACTAACAAACCACTCTTATATATAATATCAATTTCAAATAATAAATTATTAATTTCTAAATTTTTTATTTTATTTAGTAATATGCGATTTGTTATCACCTTTAAGCGGGAATTGCCAAGTCTGGTTAAAGGCATTTTCGAGCTTGCTCGAAAGCTGACTTGAGGCGCTGGACTTAGAATCCAGTCTCAGAGGAGTTCGAGGGTTCAAATCCCCCTTCCCGCATATTTTTAAATAGTTTATAATAGTTTTGGAAATAATTTAATTAATTTTGAGTATCTTACCATCCTCATAAGTGAAATTATATTTATCATTCCATTCGGAAAGCATATCATAGAAAAATGTGAAATCAATATTTAAATAATTTAAAAATTCATTTATTGGTATTTTGTTTGCTCCTGAAAGTACATTTCTAATTCTTTTATCGTATATTTCAGGGAGTTTCGCCTTTTTTTTCTCCATTTCTTCCTCTTCAATCTCTCTTTCTCTTTTTAATTGTTTTAAATAACTAAAATAATCCCTACTATCTAAGAAATTTTCAACAATTTTGCCTATAACTTGAGCTCTTGTAGTAGCGAATTTTCCAACTAATTTTTCTATTCTTTTCATATACCTTTCAGTTAATGTCACAGTTGTTCTTGCAGTGTCTGTCATTTCAAAACCATTTTTTTTACTAATATTTTAATATTGAAATTAATATTTATATGTTATGTTAATTTATGTTAATATGTCATAAATAAGCATACTTATATATTAATTCTACTTTATTTGTAATAAGAATTAAATTTTAAGATTCAAAAATTAAAAAGTCGAAAAATTGTCGATATTAAAACAAAATGGAGGAATAAATTGTGGCAAATAAAGTGATGATAAAAGATTATTTTGAACCAAAAGAATTAATAACCCCTATACAAAATAACTTAATAAAAACTTTGCAACAAATAGGGCCCTCTACGAGAAGAGATTTAGTTAATTATTTAAAAACTCCAAGAACAACCATTTATGATAATTTATTGAAATTACAAAAAAGAAAAGTTGTAGAGAAATTTACACGGAGTAATGGGAAAAGAGGTCGTCCTTTAGTTTTTTGGAATTTCACAGGTTAATTTTACTTTCTTTTTTTTAATTTATATTTTTTTATGAACATGGAATTTAAGCATTATTGAATTGATTTTCTATTAATAAAAATATTATATACTCTTAAATTTCAACTGCAAAATTTAATATTAAATGTATAAAAACAGAATAGTATATAATTAATTAAATGGACCCCATTAACAGAATACATCGTTTTATTTAAAATTACTTATTAATACTTTGATTTAATTAATTTTTTAGCATTCGATCTTCAATAGAAATTACATTAAAATTGCACTGGAAATTATGGAGTATCAAGTTAATTTAACATTTTTAGAATGAATTAAATTTTTCTTAATTTTATATATTATAAAACTAAAAAATTTTGATAAAAATGGTATCATTTAAAGAATTAGGTCTTGCTAACACAAGAAGAATGTTTGAAATTGCATTAGAAAGAAAATTTGCTGTACCTGGTTATAACATAAATAATTTAGAACAATTACAAGCAATTATCATAGGATGTGGTGAAAGTAAATCTCCTGTTATTATTCAAATTAGTCAAGGAGCTCGAAAATATGCGAATCAGACGATGCTTAGATATTTAGGACAAGGCGGAGTTGAGATGGCAAAAGATTTAGGGTATAATTTTCCCATCTCTTTGCATTTGGATCATGGAAGCTCATTTGATCTCTGTAAATCTTGTATAGATGATGGGTTTTCCAGTGTAATGTTTGATGGAAGTCATTTAGATTATGAGGAAAATATTGAGGTTACTAAAAAAGTCGTTGAGTATGCTCATAAAAGAGACGTTAGTGTAGAAGCAGAATTAGGAGTTTTAGCAGGAATAGAAGAGCATGTCAAATCAGATGTGCATCATTATACTGAACCCGGACAAGTTGAGGATTTTATTTCTAGAACAGGTTGCGATTCTTTGGCCATAGCCATAGGCACCTCTCACGGTGCATATAAATTTAAAGTAGAAAAAGAAGAAGATATTCCTGAACTAAGATTTGATATATTGCAAGAAGTTAAAAACCGTTTAGGAAAATTCCCCATAGTTTTGCACGGATCTTCTTCGGTATTGAAGAAGTATGTGGATACAATAAATAATTTTGGGGGCTCATTACAAAAAGCCTTTGGAATTCCTGAAGCTCAACTTAGAAAAGCTACTCAATACGGTGTCAGCAAAATTAATATTGATACAGATGGAAGGTTAGTTTTTACGGCAATGATAAGAAAATATCTTTATGAACATCCAGAACATTTTGATCCAAGACAATATCTTGGTCCAGCTCGCCAAGAATTAATTGATATGATAAAAAGAAAAAATAAAAAAGTTTTGGGTTCGGCTGGTCAGGCTATGTACATAAAGTAATTAATTTTTAGTAAATTGCATCATAAAATTAACCCAATTTCTCAATTTTTTCTTTCTTTGGGGAATTTAAATCATTTAGGAATATAATAATATTCATTAATTCTCTTTTGATAAGTATCTTTATTGCTTCCAAGCTTATTTACCCGAGGTCTCTTAGTTATTGAATCTCGTCTAAATGTTATACTCATCATTTTTAAAAACAAATTAAACCCATCCCTTAGATTTTGGGGAGGCAATGCATTACCATTTAATCCAGGATTACCCTCAAATACTAATATTGAATCTGCGATGAAATCTTGCATTATAATATCATGCTCAACAACAAATGCAGCCTTTTTCAATTCTTCGATTGACTTCCTTAGTAACTGAGCAACTTGTAATCTCATCTCTACATCTAAAAACGCCGAAGGTTCATCTAATAGATAAATATCTGCCTCAGAAGAGAGGCATTTTGCTATCGAAACTTTTTGTAATTCGCCACCACTTAATTCTGATATATATCTTTCACTTATATTAGCTAAATCTAACTTATTTATTAACCGTTTCTTATAGGATTGGCTAAGATGAGGAGCAAGTTTAATATCCTTAATAAGTTCAGATACCAAATTGTTTTTTTCTATTTTAATGTATTGAGGCTTAACTGCTACCTTTAACTCAATAATTTCTTCCTCATTTTTATCTGAATTAGTTATCGTGTCTGATTCGATTTTATTAGCAATCAAATTTACAAAAGTAGATTTGCCAATGCCATTTGGTCCCAAAATACCGATAATTTCTCCAGCATGAATTTCGCTACCAGTCACTTGTAAATGAAAATTACCTAATGTTATTTCTAAATCATTATAAGAAAAAATTACCTCACCAGTATCAAATAATGATTCCTGGGGTGGACGTTCATGAAATCGAACTGGTGTTTCCCTTACTCGAACATTCTCATCTTTTATATATCCGTTTAAATATATATTAATTCCCACCCTT
>CAZRKO010000003.1:0-21656 GCA_964600445.1 uncultured archaeon | reverse complement strand
GATCTGTTAGATACATAGTAAAATGATAGACTCCAGGAGCCCAAGCACCACCAACTTCATCCCATGTTCGGGCATACGCTTTTCTAGCTTCGGATAATTTCACATAACGATCAGTATCAATTCCTAATTTTGTCAAATCTTGAACAACTGTTGGCTTAAATGGCTCAGGTGTTATCTCAAATAGCGCGGATAATAAATCGTCCCTACTTACAAAACCAGAGTTTCTAAGCCGTGCTGTTTTTTCAGCAGCTTCGCGCAGCATTGGTTTAACAGATGCACGAAACCCTTCAGGAACTTGATCCGTGATTTTTCCATACATCTCTTCAATATCCTTTTTCCATTCCATATAATTCACATTACTTTTTTTTTCGAATTTCTTTTTAGAATTTAATTATTTAATGATTTGAATGGTAATATCATTTCAAAATCGAAAGATATACAAATTTTTTTCATTTCAGTCTCCTCCCGTTGGAACAATTCGTCAATAGTAGTAGAAACATTTATGTTGAGAGGAAAATAACGATTTTTTAAACGAAAAATCGAGAATATTTTAAAAGCAGAATTATAATAAAAATCTCGTAGAAATATATAAAGGTTGTAAAATGTTAAATTGAATTTTTTGTGCTTGATAATGCTGATACAACCTTTCTTTTTTCCACAGTAGTGACAAAAACTATCAATTCTCTTTTTCAAATTCCATTTTTTTCTAATTTTGATATTTAAAAGGCTATTATCGAACTTTGACCGATCCTCTAATCCTGCTATAATATTAGGGTCTTGGGACTGTGTTCGTAATTCTCCATTGTTTCCAAAAGTATATAGATCTAAAAAAGTGAATGTTAGAGATTCATTATTTAAGCATAGATTTTTAACGTAATGATAAAAACTAGAATCAATGTAAGAAATAATGTTGATAATAATCAAAATATCAATCAACTGACCAATGCTTAGAGGGAATATTTGATATTTTTCAGGTATAAACCATAAAATGTTAATATTAGGTATAAACGGGAAAAAAAATGAATTACGTGAAGTAAAATATTTCTCAAATAAAGAAAGTAAAACCGGAACATCCCTTAAAAACATGTAAATTAATGAAACTAGGAAAAAGGAAGTAATAAAGACTAAAATCAAAATTACTTTTAATTTTTTAAGTCTATTATGATTTTTCATGTCTTACACGCTCCCCTTCCATTGAAATTTTATACGAGTTGTACTTTTGGGTATTGTTTATACTAATATGTTAGTTATTAATTTGATGGTTAAATTACTATTTAGTATTATTACTTTTTGAATTTTTTCATATTGAATTGTTTTGTTATTTTTTGGTGAAAATCAATTTAATCATCCATATAAATCGTTTTTAAGCATAATATAAATTTATATATATTATCTGGAATATCTCCAACTATTCATTTTAGATTTTTTCGACAAAAAATTTTAATGTAGAAAAAGTTTAAACATAAAAAAAATTAAATGCTATATTATATAATGAAATGGAATCTTAATTTGCTTTTCGGTAATACTTTGTAAAGGTGATTGCTCAAATTTGCGCGTTTTACTCATATGTCCGAAATATCTCGATTTCTACAGTCACGGACCTCAGGAAAGTATAATTATTCCTCCGTTGGGATTAGAATGCATAGCTGCGAATATAATAGACATCGCTGACGTCCGTATTATCGATAATCGTCTATATTCAGTAAGTCTGAAAGTTATCGATAAAACTATTGAGCAGTTCCAACCAGATTACGTCGGAATAAGTTGTAATTATAGCTCTCAGATATATATTGCGGGGAGGATTGCCAGCATTGCTAAGAGTCACGGATCCCTAACGGTTCTTGGTGGATGGCACCCAACACTGGCTCCTGTTGAAACACTTAATTTAAACTCGGTAGATATTGTAGTCAGAGCTGAGGGTGAAAACACCTTTCGGGAACTGATCCAAAATAAAAGTCCCATTGGGATCCCCGGATTATCGTACAAGCAAGACGGAAAACAGATCCACAATCCTGATCGTAAATTGATGGATCTGAAACACAGTCGTTTACCTGTCCGTCACATTCGATCAGCAGAGGCAAAAGCAACATACAATTTCTTTGGCTTTCCCGTTGACTGCATCGAAACCAGTCGAGGCTGTCCTTTTACTTGTAATTTTTGCTGTATACATCATTTCTATAAAAATTCATACCGAAGACGTAAAATCCAACATATCATTAAAGAATTAAAATCGAACGAGATTAAAAATCGGGCTTGTATTATTTTCATTGTTGATGATAATTTCTTCGTCGATCGTAAATTCGTTATGGCGTTATGTGATGCAATAATCAATAAAGGTATCAAAAAGTACTTCATGGCCCAAATCCGTGTTGATACGATCGTTAAATACCCCGAAGTTTTAAAGAAGATGGCAGATGCGGGATTTATTTATTTGTTTTTAGGACTGGAAAGTTTCTCCGATCGGACATTGGAAAAACTCAACAAACGACTTAAATTCAAACAGATTAAGTCCGCGTTAAGGATCCTTCACGATCTTGGTTATTTTATCCAAGGAAACATCATTATAGGTGCTACCCTCGAGGATACAAAGCAAGATATCGAATCAGCCATCGAAATTGCGAAAAATTTGGATATACATCTACTCTCCTATTCCTTGTTAACTCCATTTCCCGGGACAAAACTGATGGAGAAGGTAATAAATGACGATCTTTTGCTCTCTAAGGATTGGAATGATTTCAACTGGTCAGTTCCCGTTATTAAGTATGCCCATTTATCATCTGATGATTTGAGTTATTATTTAAGTAAGGCCTACAAGGAAACATCGTCCCTTAAAAAACCTTTTCGGGGGATTAGAATGCTATTTCTAAAGAGGGGAATGAAGTTCCACATTTCACGAATTAGCCCCGTTGATATTTTCAAGTTAATCTCCCGGATGATAAGGAATTTATGTAAAATGGTTTCCTATAAACAAGTAAAGAAAAAATAATGGAAAGAATTCTAAACTCTTTTTGCTTTGAGTCAATAATACCCTAGTTATCTCTCATTTGGGATTTTTCGAACCCGTCGTTAAAAACATGGGTGCTGTTGTTAAAAATAAAAGCATATTTGCATTTCGAATCGAAGCTTCAGAAAAGGTTTCCGTGTCATAATTTATGACATTATAAAAATGGGACATTTTAGATCGTTTAAAAGCTTCGGCAACTTCCAGAAAAGAATGATATTTCAATTTTAGTCCGAAAGTTTCAGGTGATTCATGGGCCGGGGAACCAGGAAATATATGATATAGCTCATTCATTATGGTAATTGGCGTGAAATTGAATTTGCCATATTTTAAAAGACATTTAGTCGCAAAATGAAAATCCTTAAGAACATCAAACCGATTTTGGAATGGAAAGCCGATTGTTAACCATATTCTTAATGTCCTTTGGAATGAGTTCGCATTTTCTATTAGGCTATTAATTTGACTTTCTGGAAAACTAAACGTCGGATCACATATCTTAGCTATTTTTTGATGAACTTTAGTTGATAATGTTCGAGGAGAAATACTGATTGACGAGTGTCTGCGAGTAAAAGTCTTATAGAATATTTTCCACATCTCTTTAGGAAAAGGTAATCGCCATATCTCTAAATCTCCACCAATATCGAATTTTTCTTTTTGAATCAGCCCAAATAATCTTTTCCAATATTTTAAATTCGCAGGATAAGTGCCGTGTCCAAAAAATAAGCTTGGAACTTTATACTTATAGACGATATTGCTGATATCATCTATTACTTTTTCTGGACTCCTCAAAATGACTTCATTTCGACCAGCTAAATTTTGCTGAGCTCTCTGGCCTCCTCCACAATAAGGGCAATTGAATGGACAACCCCTTCCAATTGGGAGATTGTAAGAGATTCCCATTATCTTCCTGCTATATTCAAAATATTGTTTTGCATTTGTTAGGAGTGATACATTGGAAAAATTTAAGTCATCCAAAGTTTTTGCTGTATAGGAAAGAGAATTAACTTTTATATGTTTAGAGGAATCCCGATAAGATAAATTGGGAACGGAATCCAAAGATTGATTTTGATTCATCTTTTGAACATATTTTAAAAGTGGAATTTCTCCTTCTCCCCTAATAATAGCATCAATTGCTTTATAATTTTTTAAAATTTGCTTATGGTAATACGATGCGCTAAATCCCCCTAGAATCACTTTGGTATTTGGTTTTACCTTTTTTACAATTCTGGCAACTTCAATAGCGCCATGTGCATTATGAATCCAATGCAAATCTATCGCACATACATTAAAATTAATATTTTTAAGAAATTCGGTTAATGCCCAATTACGATTGAGATATTGCTCGAACGGATAATTTATAATTTTTACTCCAAAACCTTCTTTCTCAAGTAAATCGGCAATAGCAAAAACTCCCATTGGAATGAAAATGTATTCACATCGTTTAAATTTGGAATTTTTATTATAAGATTTTAACACTCTAGGTGGATGAATGAATATTACATCGTAGTTTTTCAAAATCAGTACCGGAAATTTTGATTAAAAATGAATGTTAAATAAAATATAGTTTAAGATATTTAAATCAGTATCTTTAGAATCCTTTTTAAGTTTTTCATTTAAATAATTAATTTAGAACCCCCAAATTGCATAAAATTTAAATATATCTTAAACAAAAATTTAAGTTACCAATCCGTAATCAATAATTAAAATAAATAATTAAATAACAACTGTAGATGGAATATATGATAGAAATAATTTTCAAAATAGTATTTCCGTTAGTGTTACTTGGATTTCTTGTAATAATATTCATTAGTGGCCTCTCTAATAAAAATCCACAGCAAACTCTAATGAACTTTGATGAATTCGTAAAAGATTGGCTTAAAGATCACGGACAAGCTCATAAGGTAGAAGAACAATTTGCAAAAATGAAAAAGGATCCTAGCGGAGCACTTTATATGCCGATGACTTATAAAGGTGCTAAAGTCTTTATAAAATGGGGTTTAACTCCAAATAAGGTATCTTATATAAATTTGATTTTATCATTTCTCATATTTTACGGCGTAGTTATGGCGGGTGAAGGTCATGCACTTGAATTACGTTATCAACAACCGTTCTACGGCATCTGGTTTTTTGCTCTTGGATTTCTGGTAATATTTACCGGAATTATCGACGGAATTGATGGTGCAATAGCTAGGCTGTTAGATATAAAGTCTAAAAGTGGTGCTTGGTTAGATAATGTGATTGATCGGATTAGTGATGTTTTATTATTGATATGTTTAATTCCCGGAAACTTCCTAGTTTTTTCAAATTACGGTCTTGATTTTACCTGGATGATTTGGATAAATATTTTCCTAATATTTATATATGAATATATGAGAGCACGACATGAAGGCTTAGGTTTGCTTGAAACAAAGCCTTATCCTGGTGAAAGAGTAACGCGAATCTTAATAATCGGTTCTTGTTTTTTAATTTACGGTATTTCGAGTTTTATGATAATAATAACTGATTTGATCAATCCGTCTTTTACCATAATCTGGCTTGAGTTACACTATGGAGCGACAACCTGGTGTATGTTAATTTTTCAAATCATTTTATTAGGAATTATGGCCGTTTCATCTATTCAATTAGCAAAATATAGTTTTAGACAGCTAAAGCAAATGGATAGAAATAGTAAAAACTGAATGAATTTTTAAAATGAATCTATTTTCAAAAATTAGTTAAAAAATTAATGACACCAAAAAAAATTGATAAGAGGTTTTAAAATATGAATTTCAAAGGTTTCTTGTATGGATTTGTATGGGTAATCTTTTTTATTCTATTACATATATATTTTCCGCCTTTTTTATCATCTGGAACAAAAATCGCAATTGACAATTTCATATCCGACCCTATAACTTATTGGTGGTTTATATTTCCTTTGCTCGGTCTAATTATATTGTTGGTATTGATTATTTATTATGGAAAATATTTTCTAGCGTCTTTTGGTAGTGGTTATCGGACTAAAACACCTTATTATGCAAACATAAGTATATTAATTGCTTCTAAAAATGAGAAAATTTTGTTAGAAAGAACATTAAATTCGGTTATTAACTCAAATTATCCAAAAGAAAACATCCAGTTAATTATAATAACCAGCGGATCAACAGACGATACAGCAGAATTTTGCCAAAATTTTGCCAAAAATCATTCTACAATAGATATAGAAGTTTTATCGGATAATCTTCCTAAAAAAGGAAAGCCTCCAGCCTTGAATTATGGGCTAAAATACGTAAAAAATGAGATTGTTATATTATATGATTCAGGCTGTATTTTAGAGACAGATGCATTAAAAAATTTAATAGCACCATTCCAAAATAATAATATTAATGCGGTTATCGGTCCTGTTTTAGTTAAGAATTGGAAGGACAACAAATTGACCAGAGGTATTTTCCTTGATTATGCTATTGTTTCTGGGGGTGGGATATTATTTGAAACAAAAAATAGATTAGGTTTATCAGCTTATTCATATGGAAGAAATTTTGCTGTTAGTACGAAATACATCAAGAAATATGGGGGCTTTAACGAAGATTCAATGACAGAGGATCTTTATCTTTCGGTGCTTTTAAATTTAGATGGAGTAAAAATATATTTTTCACCTAAAGCTAAAGTTTATGAATATGTACCTCATACTTGGGATGTTTTAAAAAATCAGCGCACACGATGGCTTGCAGGTTATACTTATGATATGCCACAATTAATGGCAATGGAAGGTGAAAATAAAAATGGAAAGTCGATAATTATTTCAAGAAATATGACAATGACGCTTATAGGAAATATAGATACGTGGATTCCATTTATAATAGGATTTGCGATATTTTATTTCATAATTGGAGAATATTATTTGCTGAGCTGGACATTTTTCTGTTTATTGTTTCAATTTGGTATTTTGTTCAATGCTATACGAAAATATTGCGATAAACATTATAGTCTTTTATTTTTATTTCCTATAAGTGGATTTATCCATCTTTATATGTTTTTACGCCAGTTTAGCCTTCCTAAAGAGCTAAGCTGGGAAAAAACACCAATGCTATTAGAAAGACAGGAATCAGAAATAACAGCTTTATCTGCTGAACAATCAAATTAATCTTTTTTCTTAATTAATTCTTTAATGAAAGAAAAGTTTTAATTTTTAAATTTAAAATTAATTAATAGTGAATTTTAAAATTAATATATACAATTTCACAAGGAAGTAATTATTTTGATATTCGATCATTTATTTCATGATTATTTACCTGAAGAATTAAACACTAAATATTTTGATTTTGAACCCCGTGATTACCCAGATGAAAAATTTTGCAAAGATTTATTAGAACAAATAAAACTTTCTCATAATAATTGTTCATATTACAAAGAAAATCTCTGTAAAAGGTTCAATTTTATAATTCCTGAGGATTTAACCATTGATGATCTAGAAACAATTCCATTTATCCCGACAGATATATATAAAAAATCAGGAAATCGGACTTTACAACTTTTAAAAACACCTCTTGATAAAATAGCGCTTTTTTCATGTTCATCTTCTACCACAGGAGATCCTTCAATAGTCCCTCGAACACTCGAGGATTTCGATCAGCTCCAATATAATTCAATTAAAGTATTTTCAGACTTCTTTAGATGGAAAGAGTGCAAACCCGATTCTAAAAGAATTCTCGCTTTTAATTTTGCGCCTGATCGTACTTTTATGTCTTTATTGGCAAAAAGAAACTTTAAAGGATTTGAGCATGTTAAAAAAACTCGATATTATACATCATGCATGAATAAACCCTGGGAATATTATGGATATGTTGAATACCTGATAAAATTTAAAGTTTTAAGAACAATTTGGGCTATTTTATCCACTTTTTCAGTAAGAGGGGGTTTTATTTTAGATGTAAGCAAAATGTTGAAAATGATTAATAAAATTTTAGAGACGGGATGTTGGAAGAAAATTGAAGTAAGTAAAATCATATTCGGCGGAAGTCCTCTTTTAATGAATAACATGTTTGAGAAGCGACTATTAAAAGAAAAGGTACGTTATGACCTTGATGGAATTTCTTTTGTTGGTTGCGGTGGTGGAGGTTGGGAAGGAATAAAAGGTGAAGCAAGGCTGGACGCGGTAGTTAAGAGTAAATTTATAGGAAATTATGAAAAAGTTTTCAACATTAAAACTAAAGATATTGCAGATATTTATGCATTTACAGAGGGACCAACTTTGTTCGGAGGACATTGGTCTGAAAAGTACCAAGACTTCTTATTGCATTGTCCTGATACTGCTCGAATAATTGTAAGGGATCTTAATAAATTAAAACCCGTCGATACAGGAGAAGAAGGATTATTAGAAGTTATTACACCATATGGAGTTAACGGCTCAGTAAATCAAGCAGTACTGGTTGATGATATTGTCGAGTTAATATCAGAGAATAAGTGCCCTGAATGTGGCTATCAAGGAGCGACCTTTCGGATATTAGGGCGATTAAAAGATGCACAAGGAAAAAGCTGTTCTTCTTTAATTAATTGGGTTTATTAAACAATTATATCATTTTTAATTCTAACATATTCTCTTTAAAAATTATACAAGAGCTATAGCCACAACTATGAGGGCTACTATTATTAGTATCGCATTCCCGATAATTCCAAATATCGCAAATATGCTTCCAACTGTTTCAACAGCTTTGGGAGTGTGGTGCTGGAAGTTTTTTTTATGCTATTAATAATGATGGAACTGTAATGTTGTGCGAAGATATTAATACAAATATTCAGTTTAATGATTTCATAAAAATACCATATAAAAAAAGAGTTAAGATTATTAAAGAATTTAAGTTTGAGCACTGCAATTGCTTTAAACCATGTTATTGGATTCCTACAAATTTTGTTAGGCATCCAATTAGAAATTTAATTTCAGTTTTTAAATTTAAATAATTTAATAACTTTTATTTACCTCTTCTTTTTCGGTTTCGGTTAAATGACGCAAAACTTTAGCAGGGGAACCAAAGGCAATCGAATAGGGAGGAATATCATTCGCCACTACCGAACTTGCTCCAATTATTGATCCCTTACCGATTGTGACTCCAGGTAATATAACTGAATATGCTCCTATTCGCGCATTTTCACAAATTTTAATCGGCCCAAAACTGAAGCATCCATGCTTTATATTCATTACATTATGGGTTAGTAATTTTACTCCAATACCGCAGCCACTCCCATCTTCAAATTCAATTAATTCCGGTAGAATTGGGTCGGGTATTGATTGTTGAGAAATATGACAATTTTTTCCTATTTTCATTCCCATAAATCGAAATAGTACATTTCTAGCCCGCGGCCACCCGATTAAATATGTAACAATTAAGGAGAATAAATGATTAAAGGCGCCCTTTACAAACCATGAAATAGAATATCCTTGACTCCGAAGATATTTTGCTATAATTAATATGGGGATAGGAGTGAAAATGTGTTCACTGGTATCTATATTAATATATGTTATTTTGCCCTTAACTTCAATTTCGAATTCAGGTCGGTTATGCTTCCAAATTTTTCGGGATTTTATCAAATCCTTCAAAAAAATATACATATCTATACCGGCTAAGAAGAGGATTAATTCAAATCCAAAAATAAACGGTAAGAAAAGTAAAAATAGCATTAACCTTGTCCTCAGAGTTAAATCTTGATTAAATAAGATACTAATATAGGCGTAGAGTAATCCCAATAAAAAGACTACAACAAATCCTAAAAAACTAAAAACATATATTATTGAGCCGGTCAATTGTCTGGTTTTTGCTAAGTTATATCCTAAAATAAATAAAAAGAGTAAAATTATAAAAACGAAAAAAATCCCACCGACGACAAATATATTGTACTCATAGAAAATTAACGATAACCAATGAATTGTGGAATTATATACTGTATCAATACAAGGATTTGAGTAAAATATTCGTGTAATTATGAATAAAACGAGGAATAAAGAATTTAAAATAAATAAAATAGATAAAATAATAAATCTTTTTTTCATCTTAACAATTCAAATTTAAAACTTTTATAGAATAATAAAAAATTATCTCATATTAATAAATATCTTTTCTTTAATCAAATGAATCATTTAAAAGCTCATAAAACAATCTACTAAAAACAATAAGAATGAATATTATTAATCCGAATAATAACCCTAAAATTTCGATTGTTATACCGGCATTTAACGAGGAGACTTACATAAAGGAAACATTAATGGCAATTAAAAAGCAAAAGTGCGGTATTCCCTATGAAATCATCGTAGTTGACGGGCAAAGTTCTGATAAAACTGTTTCTATAGCTAAAAAATTTGCTAAAGTGTATGTATCGCCAAAAAGAGGTAGGGTATTTCAATTGAATTACGGAGCATTAAAAGCAACAGGTGATTTAATTCTGTTTTTAGATGCGGATACTCTGATAAAGCCCTACTTTTTACAAATACTCTATAAGAAGTTTGAAAAGGATGAGAATCTTTTTGCGTGCGCAGCCAGATTTAAATACTATGATGGAAATGTTATTTCATTTAAAATTGGTTCCCTAACATTTACCGTAACAAGGTATTTTTTTCTCAACTTCTTTATGCATTTATGGTATTTTTTTAAGAATTTATTCGGATATCCTGAGCTTTGCGGATGCAATACAATAGTTAGAAGAGATATATACTTTAAAGTGGGAGGGTTCAAGGACCCACCAAACGGATTGGGAGCCGACAAAGTCTTCTCGGATTCTTTAATCTATTTAATTAGAAAAATAAAAAGGGGTAAAATTAAAACCCTAAATTTTATTTCAGTATTGACTAGTGGAAGGAATTTGACCATTAAACGTAGTCTTAAACGAATTCAACAATATGTTTCAATGAAAGATGTTTATTATGAATTAGCAAAAAAAATTGAATGAATTAAATAAGTTATATAACGCATAATGAAAATAGAATTTTAATATTAAGGGGACTTTTTTCTGTACGGGAACTGTTGCCGAGCAACTTCCAGAGTATATAAGATTAATTGAGCGTAAGGGGCATGAAATCGCATGTCACAGGGTAAATGCTATTATTTAATTTTTTAAATTTAAGGGGAATTTCCCCTTATAAATCTTTTGGAAGTTCTAGTCCAAATTGAGCAACCGTTGTTTTTGTAACCAATCAACGAGTTGGGATAAACTGTATATGTTTGTCCAAGTTTATAGATAGTGTATCTAACTCAAAGAACTTACTTATAAATGGTTTTAATTTTCTTAAACGAAGATGTAGGAGACATTGAATCAACGTCATTTTTCATTCTTCGAATATTTCTAAAAAAACTCAAAAATTCCCTAATGGCACTAAATTTTCTTGAATTTAATAATAATCTAATTCCTTTCTTCTTATATAATCTCATAAAAGTATCTTTCCAGCCTCTTTTAAAATATCCATAATAATATGCCTTAGATAAAAGTTGTTCTAATTTTTCCTTTGATAATTTATTTAATCGATTTACTGCTGTGGTAAAATTATATTCACTCCAATTATAAGATAATAAATAATCATTTTCGATCAAAATATCTCTGAATTTCGTGCCCGGTAAGGGTGTCATTACGGAATATAATGGAAAATCTATTCCTAACTTTTTAACAAATTTTATCGTTAGTTCTATATCTTCCTCTTCCTCATCAAGGCTTGAACCTACCAATAAACTTCCAATTATTACTATATCATTATCATGAAGTATTTTAATTGCTTCAATAATCTCTCTTAATTGAACTTTTTTCTGAATACCATTTAAAGATTTTTGATTGAATGATTCAATACCAAGGAAAAAGCACCAAAATCCTGCCTTAGACATTTTTTTAATGATATTTGGATTCTTTTTTATAACATCAATTCGACTTTGACAAGTTAAATCCAATTTAATTCCTTCTTTAATTATTCGATCACAAATTTCCTCTACTCTCTTCATATTCGCCGTGAAATTATCATCCACTATCAATACATTTTTGCGTTTTTTTTGACTTGAAATAATTTTTAACTCTTGAATAACCCGTTCTGCGCTTTTTACTCTATAGATTCCTCGATAAAAGAGATGTATATTACAGAAAGTGCATTTAAATGGGCATCCCCTTGAGGTTTCAATCACATCTATAGGCATCTGAAAAAACTGAAAATAAGACTTATTATTTCTCAATTCTCTTGCTGGAAAGGGTAATTTATTTAAATCATTGATTAAAGGACGATCCGAATTATCTAAAATCCTCCCATTGTTTTTATATGATATTCCTTTTATCTCTTTTAGATCCTTATTTTTAATTAATTCCCGAAAGGTAATTTCTCCCTCTCCCCGGACAATAACATCTACGAATGGATATTTTAACATTTCAGAAGGAGTAAAACTCGGATGCCATCCTCCTAAAACGATTGAATATCCACATTTTTTTGATTCTTTTGCGATTTTTAAAGCAAAATTAATTCCTATTGTGTAACAACATGAAATTCCAACAATATCTGGCCTAAATTCTTTAATTTCTTTCATGATTTCCTTGAGATTTAAATTCCTTACTTTACCATTAATTATCTTCACTTCAACTAAATCTAAAATACTAGCCGCAATATATTCTAAACCCAAAGCGGGGATGGTAAATTTATCTGTAATGCTCTTAGTAATAAAATTTGGATTTACTAGGGCTACTTTTCGGATTTTTTTATTAATTAATTTCATTTTTTAGACCATTTTTACAAGTTGGAAGACCACATTCTTTTTTTTTAATCTAAAAATTTATAACTATATCTTAATCTCTTGCTAATTAAAGGGACTGATTTTAATACTTAAATTTTGTTGACTGGATACTATTCAAAGTTTGCTGTGAATCCATTCTAAAATTTTTTCTACTTGTTTCTCGAATGTATGTCCCGCATCAACCAATAAATACCTCTCTTCGCTAAGATTATATTTTTCTATAATTTTTTTTCCACTTTTTTCGAAAGGTACGTAATCATCCTTTGTTCCATGGATAAGATAGACTTTTTTTATGAGCTCGTCATTTAGATAATATTTAGGCATAAGAAAGGTCTTTCCCCTCGAGACAAAGTTAATAAATTTTTTAAACCAAAAAGGTGAGCTGAGTGGTTTCTTTAAAGTATCTAAAATTCTTTGACCAATTGAAGCAAAAGATAAGGCTGGTTCCTCTTTAATATCTGCAACCATGAAGTCTTCAATCGAATATAATGAAGATATGGCAAAAACTATATCGATTCTGGGATCTTGGATTCCAAGTGTTAAAGATGCCACGGCCCCTAAACTGTGGCCTATCAAAATTACACGATCAGGGCCTTTACTTCTTTCTTCCATTCTATGTATGGCGGCATCAATTGCATATTTAATATCTCTGATTTGATTTTCAAGGTCAAAAATAAGACCTTTACTTTTGCCCTGCCCTCTCAAATCGTATGAAAAAGTTGAATAACCATATTTATCTTCCAGAGGTTCACACCATTTTTCCGCATCGACAGTATTTCCTCCGGCTCCAGGTGACCATATAACCAAATCTCTTCCGCACCCAGCCATACGGCCATGTAATATTGTGCCATCTTCAGTTTTAAAGAACATATCATTTTCACCTAAATCTTTTGAATCCTATAATCATTAAAAAATTTTATTTATTGAAGTGTTTCACGTAAAGTTTTAATTCATCTTTCTATAATAATGTCCCTATTTATTTTGGCATTATTTTCATATTCACAATTTTAATAATAAGATTGTAAAATTACATGAGAATGTTTAATTATTCTTCTAATAAGATTTAATAAAAATGAAATTAGTTTATTCTATATCTTAAAGCTTGTACTTAGATAATGAAAATTGCATTGACCTTTGATATTGAAAGAGATAATCCTAATTTTTTAGATACTTACTTCGGACTGAAAGTAGGATTAGTAGAAATATTGAAAATATTAGATAAATTTAATATTAAAGGGACTTTTTTTTGTACAGGAAAAGTTGCTGAGCAGCTGCCAGAGTCTATCAGATTAATTGAGCGCAAAGGACATGAAATTGCATGTCATAGTTTAAATCATGAACGATTAACCCAACTCACTTTCAAGAAATGTTATGAAGTAATTCATCAAAATAAGATCTTAATCGAGAATATAACTCAAAATTCAGAAATTATTGGTTTTAGGGCTCCCTATTTGAGACCTCCAAAATATTTATTCCGAATATTAAATAAATTAGGCTTTAAATATGATTCTTCAATTAAATCTCCTAAAAAGTTAAAAAACGACCAAATAAATAATTCTCAGATTCAAGAATTTCATCCTTCAAATCTTAGTATATTTTTTAGATTACCTATGAGTTATTCTTATTTACGAAAGAGGATTTTTAAAGAGAAATTAGTTATCTTGTATTTTCATCCTTGGGAAGCAATAAATATGAAAGAGATAATATTAAATCAATCAAATACGTTTAATATATTTAAAAACATTGTCTTTAGACCAGATCGAGGGTGTAATACGGGAAAAAAATTTATCATCAGATTTGAGAATTTCATCAAAGAATCTATTTCTAAAAATGCCGAATTTATTATGCTAAAAGAATTGCTTAGTGAACAAGATAAAATAATCTAAAGCATCCAAATTTTCATTGAAATTTACAAGAAAAACGAAATTATGGCTTAGAAATTCCAAAGCGAGCAGCCGTATCCTTTGTAATCTCTGAAATAGAAGCAAGTTCTTGATTCGAAAAGTTTGGAGTATAATAAGAGGGTTTATGTAAACGTTCAATGTAGAATTTTCTAACTTTCTCAAACTTTTTTGCAGACAACTCGGTATGATCAAGTATTTTATCTATTATTTTTGCGGGGGTTTCACATAAATCGTCATATCTGACAATAAGGGTAGAATTTTTGAGCTTTCTATTTCTATCAAGAAGATCAGCAACAAATTTGTAAATAGAAGCCCAATAATATGCCCATCCTTGTACATATGATTTTTTATTACTCCACAATTTGCGAATATTACGAACGAGTTCTGCATTACCTACATTTATACAAACCTGATGATGTCCAAACTCATGGTGCCCAACAATTCGCATCCATTCTTTTAAAATTGGGATTTCTTGCTCCATCTTTATAAAAAGTCTTGTTTGTTTAATTAGTGAAGCAATTTGATGTACTGGATTGCGAATGATAAGCAAGAATTTAGAGTTTGGAAAAATTCGAAGCAAATATTCCAATCTTGTAATATTATAATTATTTTTAGCTAAATACCGGGCACCAATCTGATTTAATATTAGCTTTCGAATGTGATTTTGATAGAACTTCTCAAATTTTGGATAAGAAATACCCCCATCAATAATATTCGAAGTACTCTCGTTATGGACTGTATCAAAAAAATTTTGCCAAAATATTTCTTCTACTGCTTCAGGACTCTCTCGTGTTACAATTATACCATCTTTATGGAGTCGCTCAAACGATTGTGTGAAAAAATTTGTGTTTTTTAAAGTCTGACTAATCCAATGAGGGATATACGGCATAAGAAAGTGTTTATATTGGTGTGATACAAGATCCGGATGTTTATTTAACATTTCTAAAATGATTGTTGTTCCAGCACGAGCAAGACCAGTGATGTAAATTGGTCTATCGATGTTTAATTTATTTATATCCTTAAATAGCAGCAAAGTTTCCAATCTATCAAGTAAAAATGATAGTTTTTTAAACGAGTCAAAAAATTTCGTTATTATATATCCTCCAGCATATCCTAGATATGGAAACTCAGATGAGTCTTTGATATCTGGCTTTTTTTTTATATATGTCATTACATTACATTGGTTAATTATTTCACAAATTCTTAAATAAATATTAAAACTTAGCCTAGGTACCTTAATAAAATAACATTATATTTATTTATAGAATAAACGTGTTTTAAAAAATTTTATTTCTAAAATATAAGATTTATAAGGAAATTGGTTTATAAGCAATTAAACAATTAAATTAATGTGAAAGATGTGAAAATTTCTTTAATTTTTCCGAGACCCCCAGAAAAAGGAACTTTTTATGGAACTGTTAAAGGAGCTGAACGATATAATAAAGATAAAATTGAGTTTAATGGATTTCCTCCTATTGGAATTTTGTATCTTGCCACATATTTACAGGATCATTTTGATGTATCTATACTTGATCAATTTGCTCGTGGTTATTCCATTAAAACTACATTAGAATGGATTAAAAAAGAAGATCCCGATATTCTAGGTTTTTCGACTATCACGACCGCGGGAACTGGAATTACAGCAGCCCATATCGCAAAAAAAGTAAAGGAGGAGATAAATCCAAATGTTAAAATCTTATTTGGAAATTATCACGCAACTTTTAATGATACTAGAATCCTAAACAAATACCCATTTATTGATGCGTGCGTAAGAGGAGAGGGCGAAAATACTATATTTGAAATTGCTGAGAAATTTGAAAAGAGTAAAGGTTTTGAAGATATTAGAGGGGTAACATATCGAAATAATGAGAGAATCATTAGAAATGAAGATAGACCGCTAATAGAAAATATAGACAAATTACCATTTCCAAATAGAAAATTATTAGGAAATATTAAATATAAAAGCAAAGTCGAAGGCCTTGATATAGCCCTAGGAAAATTTACCTCTATGGCTTCCTCAAGAGGTTGTTCATTTAAATGTTCATTTTGTTCGAGCTCTAAATTTTGGCATAAATGGCGTCCAAGATCTCCAGAAAATATAGTGGAAGAGTTATCAATTCTCGAAGATCAGGGCTATGAAAGTTTACTTTGGGTTGATGATAACTTTACAATAAGTAAAAAAAGATTAATGAAGTTGTCAAATTTAATTAGAAAAGAGAAAATAGATTTGAAATGGATGGCTGATGGTCGAGTAACACAGAGTTCAAGAGAATTATTAACTGCGATGAAACTAATGGGTTGTAAAGTTCTAAGTTATGGTATTGAAAGTGGCTCACAAAGAATTTTAGACTGGTATAATAAAAATATTAATTTAAATCAAGTTTATGATGCAATAAAGAATACCAAAAAGGTTGGAATTGATTTTATAATAGGAAATTTCATATTAGGAGCACCTATTGAGACGCGTGAGGAAATAATTGAAACATTAAATTTAGCAATTAAATTGGATATTGATTTTCCACAATTTCACATTTTAGGCATAATCCCCGGAAATTGGATTTGGGATCAAATGGTAAAGGAAAAAAGAATTAATCCAGATGAAAGTTGGGAAGTGGGTACTGCCGTTCTTCCCGTTTCTTTAAGTGAACTAATGACACGAATAAGAACAACTCATATAAAATTCATGAAGCGCCCCAGTTATATTTCTCGACAAATTCTTAAGACTTTAAAGAGTGGATATAGATTAAGAGGGTTCATGCATAATTTTAAGAATGTGAAACATTGGGATTTGTGGAATCGCTGGAAACCATTTTGGGGATGATTTTTCGATGAAAATTAATATTTTAGTTAATGAAAATATATTAAGTAAATATAAAATGAGTGGTGAGGATAATTAAGATCGCTTTGATCAATCCTGGACCTGGAGAGATTTTAGAAAAGGGCAGAATTGTTGCAAGTGCGGATCATTTTTATCCCCCTTTAGGTATCTGCTATTTAAGCGCCGTGTTAAAGAAAGAGAATTATGATGTCGAAATAATTGACCAAGCCGCAGTGGGTTTTAGTTTAGAACAGATTGTTAAATGGGTAAAAAAAAGGGATCCTGACATTCTAGGATTTTCTACTTTAACGGCTTCAGGATCAGGGATTAGTGCCGCAATTACTGCGAAAGAAGTGAAAAAATGGAACCCTAATACTAAAATAGTATTTGGAAACCGCCATGCAACATGTAATGATTATAGGATTTTAAACAAATATCCTCAAATTGATCTATGTGTGAGGGATGAGGGAGAATATACTTTTATGGAACTAGTCAAAGCTTATGAAAAAGATCTTCCCTTAAAAGATATTAAGGGAATAACATATAGAGATAATGGAAAAATTCATAGGAATGAAAAGAATGAATTAATCAAGAACCTTGACGCATTGCCTTTTCCTGATCGAAAAGCTCTAAAAATTGAGTATCCCGCAAGCTTCGGTAATTTAGAATTAGTCCCCGAAGGTTTTACGTCAATGGTTTCCTCTCGTGGATGCCCTTATCAATGCACTTTTTGTTATGGAAAAAGAACCGTTGAATTTAGAACTCGCTCCGTAGAGAATATATTAGAAGAAATTCTATATTTAGAGAGTGAGGGGTATAAATTCATCAATTTTGTTGATGATAATTTTACCGTTTCAAAGAAAAGAGTAATGAAGCTCTGTCAGTTAATGCGAAAACACAAAATTGATTTAGATTGGATGTGTGAGGGAAGAGTTAATCAAGTATCTGATGAAATGTTAAGGCAAATGAGACGGGCTAATTGTAGATTTCTTTGTTTTGGTGTCGAAAGTGCAAATCAGAGAATTCTTGATTATTACAAAAAAGGCATTACGCCAGCTCAATCAATAATCGCAGTAAAAAAAGCTAGAAAAGCAAAAATCCCCTTTATTACAGGTTCATTCGTGGTTGGAGCTCCAGGTGAAACATTTAGAGAGATTTATAACACTTTGAAATTTGCTCAGAAATTGGATATAGATGTTCCAATCTATAATCTTCTCGGAACGATGCCCGGGACAGATATTTGGGATGAGTTGGTGGAAAAAAATATCCTAGATGAGGATAAATATTGGGAACAAGGAGTTCATATCTCAGATATCGACCCTAATGGAGTTTCAACTAAACAAATTTCATATTTAATTTCAGAAATGTTATATCAGTTTTTTACAAATCCTAAATATATATTGAAAGAGACTTTTAGAAGCATTACAAGTTACTATCGAATATTATCTGTGAGTAGATTTTTTTCGCACAATATTAAGAATTTCAAGGATTTCCATGGAATTAAATCTATATGGAATCCAGAAAATGTTTGAGAGAATTACCAAAACTACAATTCTATAATGAACATGAAATTATATAGGGGGTTTATCTTAGTCCTACTATAAATGAGAAGAAATATGGATTTTTCAATTCAAAATAAGTTAAATAAGATTATTAATGAAAATATATGATAAATCAGATTTAATATATTAAGTAAAAAAATAATAATATCATTATGGCAAATTTTTGCTCTAGTTGTGGAATAAAGGTAGATCCATCTTGGAATGCATGTCCTGAATGTGGTACAGCTTTGGGAGGGAGAGGCATTTCACAACCTACTCCTCAATATTACACCCAACCATATACTCAAGCAGCCCAACAGCCGTCTGGTTGGAAATCACATAAACATAGTGCTTTAGCATTAATATTTGCTAATATAGGGTTATTTGGTGTGGTGTTTACTGGAGTTGGGATTGTTTTCGGGATATTAGCAATTGTTTTTGGCATTACAGGGATTAGAAGAGATGAGGATCGTGTTATGGCGATTATAGGTATAATACTAGGGGCAATTGATATAATTTTAGGAATTATCGTAATCATCATCGTCATCAGTATCATATCAAATTATTAATTACAACAGGAACTGGATTAAAAAGACTGTGAAATCCTTAAAGATAAGGAAATCTTTGCTACCCTAAAATCCAAATCTTAGATCATAGTTCTTAATATAATTTTTAGATAAGAATTATTATTATTATTATTTGTTTGGTATCTTTTGATTGATCCTTTTTAATTTAAAAATATTTGATATAGGGAGTTTTATTTATTAACAAAGAAAATAATTAGATCTTTATGGCAAATTTTTGCAATAAATGCGGAACCAAGGTAGATCCATCTTCGACTGTATGTACTAATTGCGGAAATCCAATAGGAGGAGGAAGCATTCCTCAACCAGCACCATCTCAACAGCCATATCAGCAATCATACCAAAAGTCGTATCAAAACGTATATGGAGGGGGAACATCTACTCGTAGCCCATCAGCATTGGTTTTAGGTATTATAGGATTGGTTTTTAGTATTATTCTTTTTGCCCCAGTAGGAATCGTTATAGGATTAGCAGCACTAATTATTGGTGTGGTTTATTTTCCTAGGGATGAGCAAAAAGCATATGCAATTATCGGATTATGTCTAGGTGCACTTGCTATGATCTTAGGATTTTTTACCCTATGGAGGTGGCTTTTTTAAATTGAGAGTTTTTAAAAAAAAAATTAAAAGGCGAATATAAAGTGCCAAATACAGATATAAATAAGGAGTTTGTTTCGTTCGGAAATATAACGCTAATACTAGCTATTTTAGAGATAATCTTTTTATTATTCCTCATATTTTACATTTTGGGGGTGCTTTTCATGGGGATTTTGATAATAATACTATTAATAGTTATAACGATCTTTAGATTTTTCGCGGTGGGAAGTCTCAGGAAAGCAAATAGGTTATTGAATAATTATCGATTGGATCAGTTTTTAAATAAAATCATCTCTTGTTCGATTCTCTTTTTAATTGGAAACATCATTTTTGTGGTAGGGAGAAATGAATTTGCTGCTTGGGTCGCTCGGGATGAGCAAAATGTACCTCAGTTTGCAGTACTCATATTTACTTTTATAATTAGCATTATTTTAATGTTTATTTCAGGACTAATAGAATACCAAGCTTGGGATCGTTTACACATGTTTTTTGAACAAGATCAATCGTCGTTTACCCCCACTATTGCCAAAACAGGAAGAAATGGTGCCAGTCTCTTGAAATCCGGAGGATTACTAAATATATTTATTGTTCTGATTGTTGTTGGAAGTATTCTGAGGATAATAGGGTTTTTCATACTATTATCTCTAAAAAAATTGGGGGGTGAACCACCTTTAACCGTAGCTCAAGTAACCGTAGCTCAACCAACGCCCGCAACTAGACCACCTCCAGCTGCTGTTGACCCTGCCAAACGATTCTGCCCTAATTGTGGGAGTCCCGTAATAGGTACGGAGAAATTTTGCGATGCGTGTGGCTCAGAAATATCATAAACTATAATCAAACAAGTTATTAATTATTTTTTTTATTTTGATTTTTTTAAATAGTGATTTTTTAATACAATTTCATTTTAATTTATGCATTTTTATTATAATCATAACTAATAATAATGGTATCTTAAGTTTTTAAGCCATTAATTCAAAATTAAATTTCTAGGAAAGAATAGATGGACAAAACACCCTACATTAAGTATAAAAACATTTTTATCATTCCTACTTTTCATTCGAGACTCGAATTTGCAAAATTAGTTCGAAAGGCATTTTTCATGGTCTTTCCAGATGTAGTTTGTGTTGAGTTACCAGATAACATTCGAGATGAGGTACTTGAGGGTATAGACCGGCTTCCTTATTTGTCTCTAATTGCCTATGCTGATACATTGAATCCTAAGAAATTAAATTTCGTTCCAATTGATCCTGGTGATTCAATAATAGAAGCAATAAGAATTGGTCTAGAATACGATTTCCCTATCGAATTTATCGATCTATCTGTTAAGGACTATGCTCCTTTAAGCTTCAAACTTCCGGATGATTATTCTATTAATGATTTAGGTTTGTCTTTATTTTATGAAAAAATATCAGAATATTTTAATAAAGAACAGAAAGAAAAAAAAAAAATCTCTTAGAGATAAAATAAACTTAGAAGAATTTCTTAAC
>CAZRKO010000002.1:12123-22795 GCA_964600445.1 uncultured archaeon | reverse complement strand
GGTCATGGTCGAGATGTAATTTCTCCAACAATATTTTATCATGCTGAACTTCCTGTCACTTTAAATAAAAATATCAGATGTTTTGTATCGTACCATTCTCAACAAGAAGAGAATGGTGGAGAATTATTCTTCAATGGTAATGGAGCTGATGTAACTGTCGAAACTACTGGATACTGTTTGTCTCAGAATGGTAATATAGGACATACATGGAAATCTCTTGCTGGAGGTCAGTTAGTTCCACTTATCAATCAGAATCAAACTTTGAACGGCGGAAAATATTTGACTACTAAAGATAGATTACAAAAAGATTTAAATGATGGAAAAAAAAATGGATCAAGAGAAATTTAATCGTGTTGTAGATGGTCTAAACGAATATGAAGGAGTAAAAGATGTATATCTTTTAAACGACCAAGGAGAAGTCATTCTTAAGTCGGGTGAAGCTTCATTAACTAATGAAGAGGGAAAGGCAATTCTTAAGTCATGGAAAGAGAAAGAACCATCTCTAACCTATCAAAACTCCAGATTTGCGATTTTAAAAAATGATGATATCCAATTAGCTGCGAAAAATATAGCTGGAGGGAAAGGAAACGTTGCCGGTTCAATCACGAAAGAGGGAGATTATCTTGTAATTCATACGGGCCCTGAAACAGGTTTGATTTTATTAGAATGGTCAATTTTAGTTAATAAACTCGCCTGGTCGTAGAATATGTCCTTTTTGGTATTTTTTTTAATTACTATAAGAAAATTAATAGAGATTTTAACCTTAAATTTAAAATTAATATTTTCACTATTTTCACTTTTTTAACTCTTTATTGTTTTGTACTAAACTTCTATTGATTCCGCAAAACGGTATTGATGTGTCTAAAATATTTGGTGGTTTTAAATTATTTAAAAAAAATATAAATTTAATAGTTTATTAATTCTCTTTAATCAGTAAATAAAAAAATAATGTAAAAACAACAAATTAAAAATTTAAAGGGATTTTAAAAATGTTCCAGCAAGCAGGAAGAGGGTATGATATGGCCATTACTCAGTTTTCTCCTGAGGGAAGGTTATTTCAGGTAGAATATGCGATAGAGGCCGTGAGAAGAGGCACAACAGCAATTGTTTGTAAAAATAAAAATTCAGTCGTATTTGCTGTTGAGAAAAAAAGTTCTGAACTCGCTTTAATTATTGGTTCAGAAAAAATCTTTAAGATTGATGACCATATCGGTGTAGCTATTGCTGGCCTAACCGCTGATGCGCGTGTGCTCATTGATAGGGCGAGGATACAAGCCCAAATAAATATACTTAGCTATGATGAGAAAATGTCTGTGAAAGATGCTACATTAAATATTTGCGAATATAAGCAAGCATTCACGCAAAATGCAGGGGTAAGACCTTTCGGAGTATCATTCTTAGTTGCTGGAATTGATTCAAATGGACCTTCCTTATATTTATCGGACCCTTCTGGGGCTATGTGGGGTTATAAAGCTTTTGCTATAGGCTCTGGAGCAAATGAAGCAAGGGCTTATCTAGAGGAACATTATAAAGATGATATTAATGATGAGGATTTAAAATTATTGCCCTTAAAAACATTGAAGGAATTAATGGGAGATAATTTGAATAAAAATACGTATGATGTAGCCTATATATTGAAAGAAGACGATAAATTTAAATTGTTAAGTATCGAAGAAAAGGAAGATTTGTTAAAAATAATTTAAAATAACAATTAAAAATATACAAAATAATTCAAGAAAATATCATTTAAAATTAAACTTATCTCTACTTATTCCTTATTAATTAAAATGGATCGACAACATAGGAAAAGGGTAAATAGTAGGTAAATTTTTTATTAGATAGGGTAAATTATTTTATGATTGATAGGGCAAGAATAAATTTAGGCGGTTATATTGTAGGACGCATTGAAAAAGGGGGAAGAACCTTTGAAATGCTTATTGATCCTGAACAGGCATGGGAAGCGAAGAAAATTATTCGAGAAGAGATCAATAGAAGATTAAAAGCAGGTAGCCAGAAATCTCGAGTCTCTGTTGAAGAATTAATAAACGATTCGAAAATCAATTTAGAAATGGTCTTTGAAAGTTTTACTGTTTTTGAAGATTTAAGACGGGGAAAAAAAGCTACTAACGGTGATATGGAAGCTATATTCAATACAACTGAAGGGAAAACCATTAGTGGGTATATCCTTTTAGATGGAGAAATTCAATGGACTAAAGCTCAAAGAGAAGAAGAAAGAAATAAAAAATTAAAACAAATCATCACCATCATTAGTAAAAACGCAATAAACCCTCAAAATAAAAAACCACACCCTTATCAAAGAATAGAAAAAGCAATTGAAGAAGCAAATATCAAAATTGATTTAATGAAAAATGCCGAAGAGCAAGTTGATGACATTGTTAAAAAAATTCAGAGTATTATCCCTATTCGCATGGAACAGGCGGAGCTAGCAATTAAAATCCCTACAAGCTTTACTGCTAAAGGTTACAATATAGTTGCTCAATTGTCACAAATTAAGAAAGAAGAATGGCAATCAGATGGTTCTTGGGTTGCTGTGGTTAGTTTACCCGCAGGATTACAAATGGAATTAATTGATAAATTAAACAAATTAACCCATGGAAGAGTTCAAACAAAACTCTTAAAATCCTAACTTAAAAATTTTTAATTTGTTCTAAAATACATTATTTTTTTGATAAGTTAGGTTAATAAAAAAAACAAATAATAAGAGTGAGTGAATATAAATGGAAGAAGATGAAGGAGAAATTCAAGAGGAAGACGAATTTGAGAATGAAGAAACGTCCCGTGAACTCGTTGTTCCTGGGGAAGTATTGACGGAAGATGTTAACAACTTTTTACCGGGACGGGGAACAATTTTAAATGATAAAAGAGATAAGATAATCTCACTTCATATTGGATTGAAACAAATTAATAAGAATTATATTAATGTAATCCCACTTAGAGGAATTTATACACCTCAACCAGGTGATAAAGTTATTGCGATAGTTGTGGATAAAAATCCTGTTAAATATAGATGTGATATAAATGCTAAGGATAGTGCTCAACTTAAACCAAGAAATACAGAAAGTAGAGCTAGAGGTCGAGTAGGAAGAGGACGGGATTATCAGCGAGGTCCGCGACCTCAGCGAGATGAATCTAAAACAGATAGATTTGAAATTGGTGATATTTTGATTGTAAAAGTTCTTTCCGCAGACCGCTTGAATAAACCAGAATTAACGACGGTTGGAAAGTATCTTGGGAAAAAAAATGGTGGTATTGTAATTTCAATAGATCCCCCAAAAATTCCTCGAGTTATTGGACGTAGTGGATCAATGATCAAGATGCTTAAATCTTTAACAAATTGCAATATATTTGTAACTCAAAATGGTCGTATATGGTTAAGAGGTGATAACATAGCATATGAACGTTTACTTATTGATGCTATTTATAAGATAGAGAGAGAAGCACATACTTCAGGGTTAACTGATAGAATACAAGCATTTGTAGAAAATGAAAAAACAAAAAGAGGTATTAAATAAAGATGGTATTAATAATAAAAGACGAATATCCAGAGAAATTATTTAGAGAAGATGGCAAAAGACTGGATGGACGTGATAAAACCGAATTACGCCCACTTAAGATGGAAGTGGGTGTGTTAAAAAACGCAGATGGTTCTGCCTATATAGAATGGGGTAATAATAAAATATTTGTTGCTGTATTTGGACCAAGAGAAGTCCATCCTCATCATTTAGCAAAGCCAGATCGCGGAATTCTAAGAGTTTTTTATAGAATGGCCACTTACTCTGTATTTGATAGAAAAAGGCCGGCACCAGGTCGTCGTGAAAAGGAGATCTCAATGATTATTGCGGATTGTATAGAGCCAGTATTATTCCTTGAACTTTATCCTAGTACTTCTTTTGAAGTATTTATCGAAGTTATCGACGCAGATGGAGGAACAAGATGTGCAAGCACCACTATTGCCTCTTTGGCGTTAGCTGATGCAGGGATTCCAATGAAAAGCTTAGTAACTTCTCTGGCCGTTGGAAAAATCGATGGAGAGATAGTTGTAGACCTTTCAGGGATAGAGGATAAAGCAGGAGATGCTGATCTTCCTTTAGCTATTACATGGTTTAACGACGAAATCTCATTATTACAATTTGATGGTGCGATGGACACTGAGGAATTTAATAAATGTTTAACACTTGGGAAGGAAGCAGCAGAAAAGATACATCAAATTCAGTTGGATACATTAAGAAGCAAATATATTTCTATTCAAGAAAGCGTTAAAGAATCATCAAGCGAAA
Organism: uncultured archaeon; assembly: GCA_964600445.1. GTDB lineage: Archaea > Asgardarchaeota > Lokiarchaeia > Sigyniarchaeales > SOKP01 > LW40-45. Next base: position 18,497 of record CAZRKO010000002.1, on the reverse strand, counting down.
GTGGAGGTGAACAGTAAATATGATGGATGTAAAACGAGTTATATCAACGATAGAACGAAAATATATTACAAATAATCTGAAAAAAGAAGAAAGAATTGATGGAAGGGGTCTATGGGAATATCGTGATTTTAAAATCGATGCGGATATGATCGCGTCTGCAGAAGGTTCTGCTGACGTAACGTTAGGAGAAACAAGAATAATTACTGGATTAAAATATGATGTCGGTACACCTTTTCCTGATTTACCTGATGCGGGAGTTTGTACAGTTATGGCAGAGTTATTACCTTTGGCATCTCCTTTATTTGAGAGAGGACCTCCGGATAGTCAATCAATAGAATTAGCTCGTGTAGTAGATAGGGGAATTAGACATGCTGATTGCGTTCAAACAAAACTGCTTTGCATTAAGGAAAAAGAAGCAGTGTACATTTTGTTTGTAGATATGTATGTAATAAATTATGATGGGAATTTAATTGACTGTGGGGGAGTAAGCGCTTTAACTACATTAATTTCAGCACATATTCCTGAAGGAAAATATACAGAAAATGGTATAGAATGGACAGGGAATTATTTAACAGGTGAAAAAATTGTAAATGAATTACCTTTCGTTATGACTTATGGTAAAATCGATGATGTCATATTTTTAGATCCAAGCTTACCAGAAGAATTAGTATGTGATGGAAAGATGTCAATTTCAGTAACAGAAGATAAAATAACATCAATTCAAAAAAGTGGTGCTGCCACATTTTCTTTAGATGAAATTCGTATGCTAGGTCAGAAATCAATTGAGATTGGTAAAGAATTGAGAAACAAATTAAATCTTTGGCAATATAAGGCGAAAATTGACTAAATTTATTGCCTTATGCCCTTGTTTTTTACTATTTTTAACTTTTTTCACGAAAATTTTTATTTTATAATAATTTTAATAGAATATCAATAATTTTAAATAAAACTTGTAGTATCATGGGAAAGACTAAAAAAGTCGGCTGGACAGGTCGCTACGGAGCAAGATACGGTTCAACTGTACGTAAAAGAGTACGCTTAATTATGGAAATAATGAAAGGGGGGAAAATAAAATGCCCTCGATGCGTGACTGTAGGTTCAGTTTATCGTGTCTCAACGGGGATTTGGCATTGTAAAAAATGCGGGGCTAAATTTACAGGTGGTGCATATAATATTGTTACTCCTCGAGGCGCAGAATCGTTCCGAATTGCAAAGAGAAAGCAACGTGAATTAGAAGTAATTGAAGAATAATGAGTAATTCTAATTACTTTTCTATAAAGTCAACAATAGAACTAACTTTTAAGGATTCAAACACTTGTACTTTCGCGTATAATTCGTTCTTACCAGAATTAAAAAAGGCAAAATCTCATAGATCAAGAATTTTAATGGAAAAACTGAATAATGATTTAATTTTTTCTATTGAAAGTGCTGATATAACTGCCTTTAGAGCGTCTATAAGCGATGTTATTAGCTTTGGAAAAATTATTGATAGTACTTTAAAATTGTGCGAGTAAAACATTTATAACTTATCATATTACAATTTTTATAAAAAAAAAACTATGAAGAATTATGAGTATAGATTTAAATAGCCTTGATGAAGAAACAAGAAAAAAAGTAATAAACCTGCAAAATCTTTCTACTACAATGGAATATTTATCACAACAGAAGCTACAAATTGAAACGAGCTTAAGAGACACGGAATTGGCGATTGGAGAACTCGAAAAAATTAACCCGGATGATGTTGTCTATAAATCAATAGGTGGAATATTAGTCAAAAGTGAAAAAAATAAGCTGCTCGATGAAAAAAAATCACTGAAAGTTACTTTAGAAATGCGCTCAAAAACTTTGACACAGAAACTCGATAGAACTAAGGGCCAAATCGAAACTATGAGAAATTCAATTCAGGCAGATCTTCAAAGTAAAAGTGCTTAATTGTATGTTAACAAATAAGTTTGAAGATTTCAAAGCGTATTTGAAAGATAAAAATGTTTTAATAACAACTCACGATTCTGTAGATCTCGACGGATTTGTCTCTTGTTATATCTTTAAAATTTTTTTCACTAATTATTTTAACAATGAAGCCTCTTTAATTTTTCCTGAATTCTCCAAATCTACAAGAGATTTTCTGAAAAAAGTTTCACAAAAATTTAAGGAACTGACCTTTTCTTTTAATGACGATTTTGACATTTCAAATATAGATGTAATTCTAGTATTAGATACTAATAACTTGGCACAAGTAAGCATATTTGATAAATTGAATATTTTAAATACCAATATTCCGCATATTTTCATTGATCATCATTTAAATCTTAAAAAAGGGTATAAAAACAATCTTTCTTCCTTAAATATCATAAATGAGGATGTTTCTTCTACTTCCGAAATAATTTTTGAATTATGCGAGTTCTTTAATTTTAAACTGGAACTTCCTTATAAATTTCTATTAATCTCAGCAATTTTAACTGATTCTGGGTTTTTCAAATATGGCAATAATGATACAATAAAGCGGATATCAAGATTATTGGATGAGAAATTAGATTTTCAAGAAATTATTTCAACTCTTGAATTTGAAAAAGATATTTCTGAAAAATTAGCAAGAATAAAAGCATTACAACGATTGAAAGTAATTCGATCAAAGGATTGGTTGATTGGAATGACACATGTAGGTAGTTTTGAAGCAAGAGTTGCAACTTTATTGATTAACACCGGTTTTGATGTGAGTATTGTGTATTCTGAAAAAAAGACGACATTTAGAATTAGTACGAGAGCTAAGAAAAGTGTTTGTTTAAAAGCGGGTCTACATTTAGGAAAGATTTTACAGGAAGTTGCAGAGGATTGTGAAGGAAGTGGTGGTGGTCATGATGGTGCTGCTTCTCTAAATGGAAAGAATGATTTAAAAAAGGTTTTAAACAAAATCATTGAGAAAATAAAACAAATTTTAAATTAGTAAGAATTTTTATAAAACAATATAATTGGTTCGCGTTTGTTATGCATTTAATTGAATTTCATAATTTTTACTTCCGATATAAAAGAAATAAGGAATATCAATTAAATGAAATTAATCTAAAGATAGATGAGAATAAATTTATTCTCCTCGCTGGTCCAACTGGTTCAGGTAAAACTACTTTAATTCGTTGTATGAATGGACTGATTCCCCAATTTTATCCAGGATTCTATAGAGGGTATGTTAAAGTTCTCGGAAAAGATACAGCTGAAGCCCCCATTGCAGATTTATCTACAGAAGTTGGGATAGTCTTTCAGAATCCTGAGAATCAATTAATATCAATGAATGTTGAGCATGAAATTGCTTTTGGTATGGAAAATCTTGGAATTCCCCGTGAAGAGATGGAAAAGAGAATTAAAGAAGTTATTAAAATAACCGAAATTGAGCATTTACTAGATAAAGCTCCATTTGAGCTGAGTGGTGGAGAACAGCAACGTGTTGCCATTGCTTCAATTTTGGTTTTAGAACCAAAAATTTTAGTTTTAGATGAACCTACTGCTTTACTTGACCCAAGTATGGCCGATAAAATAATTAAATTATTGAAGAAAATTCAGACGGAAAAAAACATGACGATTATTATTAGTGAGCATAGAATGGATTTAGTTGTTCCTTATGCTAACGAAATAATTTTATTAGATAACGCAAAGATACTTGAACATGGAAAACGCGATGAAGTATTGAATGGTGAAAACTTCCAGAGATTGAACATTAATAAACCAGTCATTTATTCAGTATTTACAAAATTAAAAAGTGAAAAGTTGTATAAGGACAGAGTTCCTGCTTCTATTGATGAAGCTATAATGTATTTTCAAAATTATAAGTAAAAAAAGGATATAATATGCCCCAAGATTACCCATTAATATTAGTAAACGATGTAGATTACAGGTATCTTAATGGAACCGTAGCTTTAAAAAAAATAAATTTAAAAATTTACAAGGGTGAATTAGTTGGGATTATGGGAAAAAATGGCGCAGGCAAAACCACATTAATAAGGACTTTTAACGGTTTAATACGCCCTACTAACGGCAATATTTATATAAATGGTGAAAATATAAAATCTAAAACAACGGGTACATTATCTCAAAAAGTGGGCATAATTTTTCAAAATCCTGAACATCAAGTTTTTTCTAACACTGTAGAAGAAGAAATTAAATATTCATTAAAAAGTCTCAATCTTAGCAAACAAGAAAATCAAATTAAAACCGATGATATTTTAAAAAAATTTAATTTGGATAAATATAGGGAACGCTCCCCTTTGAACCTTTCAGGAGGAGAGACTAAAAAATTAGCAGTAGCATCAATATTTTGTAGAGATCCGGATATACTCGTCTTTGATGAGCCTACTTTAGGACAAGATGCTAAAGAAATCAGTTTCTTTATAGAGTTAATTAAAAGCGAAATGAAAAATGGAAAAACCATAATCATTATAACTCATAATATAGAATTTGCAATGGAATACATCTCCCGAACGATTTTAATGGCGGATGGAAAAATTATTGCTGATGGTCCTACTAAAAAGGTAATAACCAATGAATTTTTAGTCAAAAAATCTGCTCTCATTTTACCCCAAATAAGTCAATTTAATATTGCGCTTAATGATATAGGAATTCCATGCCCACATAATATTTATTCCAAAAATGAAATGACTGAATTTTTAGCTGGCTATATTAAAAATAAATCCAAAATAGTGTCAGGTGAAGGTAACTAATGTCTCTTGAATTTCTAAATGCATTTAAATTCCAAAAGAAAAACACTTTTGTACATAATTTAGATCCAAGAGCAAAGTTGATGTTTTCAATTGTATATAGCATATCAGCTCTTATGTTTACAGAAATTATACCTTTATTTCTTATTTTTCTATCTTTGATTCCAATGATTTTATTAGGGAAAATGATTAAAGAATGGATGAGAAGTATTCGAGGGCTTTCATTTTTAGTACTAATGATCATTGTACTAAATACCTTTTTTATTTCTTTAGGATATGCGATAGCAATGATTATTAGGATAAGTATTATGATCACAGCTTTCTCAATATTTTTTTTAACAGTACATCCTAATGATTTAGCATTATCTTTAATATCAATGAAAGTTCCATATCCGTATGCCTTTTCCTTTTCGTTAGCTTTTAGATTTGTTCCTACTATAGCCAATGAAGCTCAAAATATTATGGATGCTCAGCAAAGTAGAGGGTATGAAATGAAAACCAGTGGCTTGATAAATCAAATAAAAAATCTTTTTCCTTTATTAGTACCTCTTATCATTTGTTCAATAAAGAGAGCCTTTAATGTAGCAGAAGCCCTAGAATCGAGGGCTTTCGGGAGCGTTAATGAACGCACATATTACTATACTATTAAATATACTTTTAAAGATTGGCTGTTTACCTTTTATTTAGTTTGTTTTTTTATAGTTACGATTTATGTGCGAATCCAATTTGGTCTAATGCCAGAATGGCTAGTTTGGGAAATGGTAGTTTAAAATGATGATAAAAGAATTTAATGTATCTGAAAATTTAAAGTACTTTGTGGGTATTAATCTAATATCTATTGATTTAGCAAAATTATTAGATGAAAATAAATTAGAAAATCAAGCTCAAGTGTTAGATATTATTTTCGATGTTATTGAAAAAGTCCAAACCACTTTTAAAAAGGCCACAATTCAATTTTTTTCTAATGAGTATGTTCTAGGCCAAAATCATATTTTCAATGCCTCCTACTATATGGAAAAAGCATATCTTAACAATATAAACATTTCAAATAAGAAAAATATCGAAATGTTCTTGTATTTAGCTACTAAGCGGCAAATTAAAATTGGTATTGAAGCTTTTGGTATTAGATATTTAGATGCGAAAAAAGGAGAACTGCATTATTGTATTATATCACATGAGAATAATATACATGAAATAAATGAAGAGATTTTACATCTCCTTCAGGCTAAAGAATTAAAATTAAATTTGAACCACAGATCTTTTGACAAATTTGACAGAATTAAATCTTTTTTTGAGATAACAGATAACCAGATTATAACTGTATTAAAATCTTATGGAATTATTAATAAGAATAAAGATCCAATGAGTTATAACCTTGAAGATCTCTATTTAGCTTTAAATGATTTAATTTGTGAAAAAATGACATTGCTCAGTTTGGAAAAAATCAAATTCGATTAATCAACATAGTTCTCACTTTTTAACCTAAGAATCTCATCAGGTTTAAGAAAAGCTATACCACAAAAATTTCCTAAAAGTTCTATACGTATAATTTTATCCGGATTTTCAAGATTCACCTGATTCTCAATATTGTTAGCAACATATTTGATAAGACGTTCCCTCTCAATAATATCATTATTTCTACGCTTTAAATCAATTTTAAATGTGTCA
>CAZRKO010000002.1:0-12023 GCA_964600445.1 uncultured archaeon | reverse complement strand
TAAAATCTTTTTTCTCATAAAATACTTCTAATCTCTTCTTCAGTAATTTTTCCAATTCGCAAGAATTTTACTTCATCAGACGTACAATCTACAATTGTAGTAGGAATCTGTGATTTTGATTTTCCGGAATCTATAATGTAATCTATAGTCCCAAGGAATTTTCTTGCAACTTCAGCTCCACTTGTAGAGGGAGATTCACCCGAGTAATTTGCGGAAGTTCCTATTATCCCGCCAAATCGTCCCTTATTTTTCAAAATTTCTAATATTTTCAATATTACTCCATTTTCTGGAACCCTTAGCCCGATTGTATCTTGTAAAGCAGTTACCTCTAATGGAATAATATTTGGCTCTTTTCTTTCTAATATTAATGTCAATTGACCTGGCCAAAAATGATTAGCTAATTTTTTAGCGGTGTTGTTAAATTTGGCAATTTTAAATGCTTCATCAAAATCACAAACTAATAATAAAAATCCCTTTGAGCGTTCACGGAATTTTATATTATATATTCGTTCTACTAAGTTAAGATTTAAAGGATCTCCTCCTAAACCATATACGCTGTTAGTTGGGAAACCAATTAATTTCCCTTCCATTATCCAATCTACGGCGGTCTCAAGGAACATTTCCGTATCCTTTTCTAAATTTCCGGATAGTTTAACTAAGAAACCCATTTAATTTCGTTATTTGAGAATAAATATAATATAAAATTAATAAAATATAAAAAAAATATTACTTAACTAAATTACTTTGAGTACTCTTCTTGACAATATATTTCTTTACTGACCTTTTCCCAATCTTGGTCAATTTTTTCTTGAAGTTCTATTAAAGTTTTTTCAGAAATACCGGCAAATCTCTTTTGCGTTGAAATATATTCAATAATTGGTATTCTTTTTGATGGATCCAACAGGGATTTACTCTTTTTGGACAATGTTAAAACGCCGTTTTCAACTTCGAATAGTATCCAAAATCCGGTTTTTACTGCCATTCTTGCGATTTCAATGGTAATTTCTGAAGGAAAACCCCACCCAGGAGCACAAGGAGCTAAGATATGGATATACTTAGTGCCTTTAATAGATTTTGCCTTTTTGAATTTTTCATAAATATCTAAAGGTTCACTAATACTACATGTTGCTACATAAGGAATATCATGCGCTCTCATTATAGCTGGCAAATTCTTTTTATATCTTTCCTTCCCAAAGGTAGTTGTTGTAGTCACAGCACCATGAGGTGTACTTGATGATCTTTGGATACCCGTATTCATGTATGCTTCATTATCATAACATACATAAATTATATCACTATTACGTTCCGCAGCTCCTGAGAGTCCTTGTAACCCTATATCCGTAGTTCCTCCATCTCCAGCGAAACAAATTGAAGTCATCTTATCCCAACCTTTCCCTGGGAATTTATGTGCCTTTGCTTTAAATGCAGCTTCAAACCCAGTAGCTACTGCTGCTCCTGCTGCAAATGCCATATTAAATTGAGGAAAGTCAGGGGCAGTTTTCGGCCAAAGTCCTATAACAACGTTTAAACAACTAGCAGGGGTAACCATAGCTATTTCTGGTCCTAGTGCTTTCATCGCCCAGCGAAGGGCAATTTCAAGACCACAACCGGTGCAACACGCATTTCCCGGTAAAAACCACTCTTTACAGGCTATTTCATCTTCCATTACTTTCTTTAATGACGCCATTTATTAATCCACCTCTAATTTTCCATGCCAGAGAGTACCATGAAGCAAATCTTCTGGTAATCCTCCAGTTTCATTTATCTTAATTAATATTTTTAATTGTTCTTTTTGTTGTTCCACGGTAACTTCCCTCCCTCCAAGACCATTAATCATTGGAAAAACTATTGCAGTCCCTTTTATGCCATGTAAGGCGGTCTTTACTTCAGAACTTACGGGACCCCCAGTTGGCGAACCAAATGCAGTTGCTCGATCCATTACACCCAAAATCTTCACTTTTCTGGCAATCTCAATAATATCTTCTACAGGGAATGGTCTAAAGTGCCGCAATTTAACCATTCCAACCTTATATCCTTCTTCTCTTACTTGATCTATAGCTTCTTCCATTTGCAACGCTAAATCACCATAATTTAACATTGCAACATCGGCATCATTTATTTTATATTCTTGTATTAGTCCGTTTCCATAGCTTCTTCCAAAAGTTTTTTCAAATTCTTTTGCAACAGCCTTAATTTTTAATTTTGATTTTATCATAGCATCATGGATTTTCAATCTAAATTCACTATAAAATCCAGAGGGCATTATAAGGTTTCCATGCATAAGTGGTCTCTTAGGATCGACCCATATATGTGGCCAGCCTTTCTCATCTGGCAATGGTGGTAAAAAGTTATCAACTTTATCTTGATCTTCTAATATTACTGGTTTTGAAGTATGAGATAAAATAAATCCTCCATAAGCAACGAACTTCGGCAATAAAACATCATAATCTTCACAAACTTTATATGACATTAAAATCTCATCATAAATTTCTTGATGAGTAGCACAAAAAGCACTTATCCATCCTGTATCCCTACAGCTAATTACATCTGTGAAATCTGCCCAAATATTCCAAGGTGGGGCAGGTCCTCTTGAAGCAATAGACATTACAATGGGTAACCGTACACCTGCTGTCCAATGTACCATTTCATACATATAGAACAGACCTTGTCCTGAGGTAGCTGTAAACGTTCTTGTACCCGCCATACTTGCCCCAACCAGGGATGCAAGTACTGAGTGCTCGGATTCTACTTTAATATATTGCGTTCCAGGCATTAATCCTCCATCAACAAATTCGGATAATTTCTCAACAACTGTTGTCTGTGGAGTAATTGGATACGCACTAATCACTTGGACTCTTGCAGACTTTGCTGCATACGCAGCTGCCACATTCCCTTTAATTATCTTTGTTTCCTCACTCTGTAAAAAATCTTTTAATTCAGGTTTAATCATCTTTTGTATCACTCTCTCTTATCATTTCCATATTGTTAGTTGGACATTCTTTAGCACATATGCCGCAACCTTTACAATAAATATAATCAATTTCAAAAGAACCATCTTCTTTTTTATGAATAGTTCCCTCGGGACAATACATCCAACATATTCCGCACTTATTACATCCTTCTTTGATAACTGGTCTGAATGTACGCCAATCACCTGTGATACCCATAGCTCCGTCGATGGGTAATGATATTGGAATAGGTGATAATTCTTCCCAACATGAATATTCTTGGAGCTTTGGACGCTCTTCTCTCGATTTATTTATTTTTTTCCATTTTTCAGTGTCTGCCATTATTATACCTCCTTAACTGACTCGTAAGCATCTTTGGCTACGGCCATATTCTTATCTATTCTCTCTTCCCCAAATTCTTTCTTTAAGACTTTTTCCATTATTTCAAGGTCATAATAACCCGAAATCTTTCCAAATGCCCCCAACATAGGGATATTCAAGATGGGACCACTGGAATGCATGAAATTGTTCCTTATACAAATTCCTGTCGCATCAACAATAAAGATCTTTACATTTTTAGGTAGTTTGTTTTTATCTAAAGGTCTAACGCTATCTACAATTAATGTAACTCCCTCTTTAATAGATTCGTTTATTCTTGGAATAGCTAGTAGAGACGTATCAAAGATGAGCATGTAATCCGGGTCCTTCACACTATCATAAGTTCTTATTGATTTATCTTGAGAGAATTTAGTAAAAGCTTGAATAGGGGCACCTCTTCTCTCAGCACCTATAATGGGTATTGCGATCATATCTTTAAATCCTTTTTCAAACGTGAACTCGGCTAATAATTGGCTTGCGGTGATCGCTGTTTGGCCACCCCTCCCATGAAGCGTTACCTCTATAATACCGTTATCTTTCAATTTTTTCCAACATTTTATTTTTTGATTTTTATATAGTTATTATCTAAGCAACCAATAAAAACCCTAAAGCGCAAGTTTTTATTGATTACTTTATAAAATTAATACTACTACTTGAATTACTGAGAGTACTAACAATAATATAGAGTTAAGAACAATTGGAGATTTTTTTATCATAAAATTAAGCATTTTTTCCCAACTTTATATTATTTGTCTAGTAGATAATTAACTAAGTATTAACTGAGTTAAAAATCGGTAATATTAAAAATTTTCGCATAAACTTTTTAAGTTGGCTCTTTAAATGACTAATAAAAAGATTAAATCTCACGTTTAGAAATAATAAAAATCATATTTATTAAATAAATTCATCATATGATACAAAAAATTAACACTTAATTATGTCAAAAGAAGTTACTAACAAGGAAGATATGTTTTCATTCAAATGTCCCTCTTGTGAAAAGGGAGTTATAACAATTGATACAACAGAATATGATCTTCCTGATGGTGATAAGATGCTAATTATTAAATTCGTTTGTGACACATGTAATTACCATAAAAATGATGTTATTCCAATGACTACAAGAATGGATTCTGGAATCATGACCTTAAGAATCTTAGCTGAAAATGATCTTAAATCCAAAATTTATCGTTCTCCCACAGGAAAATTGGAAATTCCTGAATTGGAACTCATTGTTGAGCCAGGGCCAAGAGCTGACTTTTATTATACTAATGTGGAAGGTATACTTTTTAGATTCGAAGAAGCGGTTTCCATTTATAAAAATAATCTTGAAAAAAATGATCCCCAATTCAACGAAATTGAAGAAATATTAATAGATTTAAAGAAAGCAATAAACGGAAAATTAAAATTTACATTAAAGATAACAGATCCTGGTGGAGGAAGTTACATAATTCCCCAAGATGCTTCACGCTATACGTTTAAAAAATTAAATAATATGGAAATGGATAAGCATTAACCAAGATTTTTTCATATAATAACTTTTTTAATTTAAATTACTTAGAAAATCTATATTGATTAGTAATAATTGAAGTGATATTAAATGACGATTAAAAAAATTGGAATCCTTACCGGTGGCGGCGATTGCCCCGGACTTAATAGCGTGTTGTATGGTATCATGTTAAAGGCTTTCGACGTCGGTGTTGAATGTGTTGGAATAGTTAAAGGATGGAAGGGATTCTTAGAAAATTTGACTATTCCTCTTAATATAGCTGAACACGACGATCTTCATACGATAGGTGGAACGTTGTTATATACTAGCAGGACAAATCCCTTTAAATTAATTCAACAAGCAAAAACAGAAGAAGAAAAAGATTCTCTTAAGCAAAAAATTTCAAAAGAAATGGCTAACAAGTTTGATGAGTTAGGAATCGATGCTCTAATTGCAATCGGGGGGGATGATACCTTAGGAGTTGCGGATGCTCTGTATAAATATGCTAATGCTAAAGTTGTTGGATGTCCAAAGACGATTGATAATGATCTAGCAGGAACACATTATACTTTTGGATTCTGGAGTGCTGTTCAATTAGCATCTAATGCCATGGACAATCTTACAACCACCGCAAGATCTCACCAAAGAGTTTTTATTGTTGAGATTATGGGTCGTGATGCCGGATTTTTAACTATGTACAGCGGAATTTCTTCGGGGGCAGATATTATTCTCATTCCAGAAACTCCATTTGATTTTGAGAGAGATGTGGTAGATATCCTTAAAAAGAGAGCAAATGCCGGTCATAAGTATCATATGATTGCGTGCTCTGAAGGTGCATATCCCGATCAAGAATCACTTAAGCGAGACTTTAAGACAATCACCCAAGAAACCATTGATAAATTACCAAAAGATGTTTTTGGGAATCCTGTACTACCGGCATTAAACATTTCAAACATTTTAGTAAAAGAGTTAAATCTAAGAGAGGAATTAAAAGAATTATTTAAGAAAAATGGCGTGGATTTTGAATGCCGTAGCGTAGTACTCGGTCATACTATGAGAGCAGGAACTCCCAATTCTTTTGATAGAATTTTAGGGCTTAGATTCGGTTTAGCAGCTATGAAGCTCGTGCTTGATGGGGAATTCGGAAAAATGGTGTCTCTCCAAGGTACTGAAATTACCACTTTTCCACTTAAAGAGGGTGTGAATAAGAAGTACATTAAGCCCGACAGTGATAAATTAGAACTTAGGGACTTAATGGTTAAAATAAGATATAAATCAAGGGAAAATTAGCTTTCTTTTTTTTACCTTTAATAAATTTAATTTAAAACAAATATTCAATCTAACTTTATCAATTATGCTAGAGTGAATATTTAATAGTATAGACACTACTCAATCCTGACGCCCTGTTTTTTGAGGGTCTTCTGGACTTTTGAGATATCAACCTGCCTACATGTTACATTGTCCTGAAGAGACACAGCAGCAGCTATCCCAGCACCTTGGCCTGTAACTGTACAGCATGCCATTTGACGGGTGGCAGCATGGGAAATTTTATCTCCGGCAACACAACGACCTGCCACGAGAAGGTTTTCCACCTTCTGTGGAACTATAATACCGTAGGGAACATGAAAGTATCTACCCGTAGTAGGCAAGATTGCAACGCCGTAGCCGTCGATAAACTCTGGGCAAATACCAATCGAGTCATCGAAACGGGCCTCGTTTCTCACATCATGTTCCGTGATGTTGTAATCGCCGATTATTTTTCTGGATTCTCTGGTACCTAATGATGATCCGATTGTTCTTAGCCGTGCCTTTTTAAACCCTGGAGTGTATTTTTTTAGAGCTTTAACGGCCCACATCACCCTCTTTCTACCTTCAATCTCTGCCTTGGTAAGATCCCATACGTCTGTGCAATCAATATCTGTCATATGAATCCCGTTGAAGGACGTAATCTCTCCCGCATCCGTATAGTTTGTCCAGAAGCTTTCTATGGTGACATCCTCGGGAATCTCACCGGCTTCCCTGGCCTTGTTAAACGGCTCCACGAGATAAGTGCTGAATGTATCTTCTTCCTTACCCGATGTTTCACCCCAATCTCCTATACTGCCGCGATTTAGATAGACATACATGAGAAATTTACCGATATTGATACCACTACAGCCGAAATTTACGGTTACTTCCATCAATTCATTCTTCGGATTTTTTCGATATGGAGCGCCAGCAAGGTAAGCTATATCGGCATCTCCGGTAGCATCGATTACCCTTTTAGCCAGAATTGCCTTCCTTCCTGATTTGCTCTCTGTAATGACGCCTTTGATAGTATTACCATCCATAACCACATCAACAGCAGAACAATGCAATATAGGTGTAATTCTAGCTTCTTGTATTAGCGTATCGGCCACATATTTGAACATCTCTGTTTCCAGAACCTCATAGGTTGGCTCCCCGTTTACCATCAATCCTTCCTGTTCAAGAACTTCCACCATTTCTGGATTCTTGATATTACCGATTATATTTATGGTACTTCCCATCTCTTTTGCCCGACGTTCAAACTCTACTCCAATTCCCCCGGCATCCACCGTTTTTGCATAGCGATACCATGCAATCGTCCCCACTATGGCCTGTGTTATAACACCTCCAAAACAGCCATATCGTTCTACAAGCACAGTATCAACACCCTCTCTTGCTGCTGCTAGTGCGGCGCAAAGACCCGCAGGTCCACCACCTACGACTAAAATATCCGTCTCCGCCATAACAGGGATTTTTCTCGACGGTTCTTCAATTTGTTTCATGATTTATTGCCTTTATAAAAATTTAATTTTAAAAGTGTAGGATACCTAAAAAATATGTTTTAAAATAATTAATTTTTTTTTTTATCCATAGTGCTTCTCTTCTTCATGATCTGCAGCTATAGCATCTTGTTCTATATCTCTGCCAAGCCATTTTTCGCTTAAAAATTCCTTGTACCATTCATGCTGGATAATTAGGCTCATTATCTCATTGGTCCCTGTCCAAATCATCCCAATTCGGCAATCTCGAAGAAGACGCTCAATTGGATAAACAGTTGTATACCCTATTCCAGCCACAATCTGCATGGCATTATTGATTACTTTCCAACAGGTTTCAGTTGAGAACTTTTTTGATTCAGAAACTAATCTTCTCTGCAAAGCTGGTGGAGCTCCGGCATCTATGCTTCTTGCGGTGTTGTAAACGATTGCTCTAGTTGCATCTAATAGCGTGCAATTCTCAGCGACCATAAAACTGACTGCTTGAAATCTGTTTATCGTTTGACCAAATGCTTTTCTTTTTGTACTATATTTAGTGGAAATCCGATGACACGCTCTAGCAAGCCCAATCAGCCCAGACGCTGTAGTAAGACGTTCGGGGACCATCATTTGATAAAAAATCTTACCTCCTGCTCCTTCTCCTAATATAATGTTTTCTTTAGGAACCTCACAATCTTTAAACACCAATCTTCCAGCCCCTCCACCCCGAGTTCCCATTAATCCATAAATATATGCCGATTCTACCGCATCAGATCTGTCAACAACAAAAAGACTTAAGGATTCGTGAGGTGGTGCATTAGGATTTGTTTTTGCGTAAACTAAGAAGAAATCAGCACCTTCGGCACCTACTACACACCTTTTTTCACCATTTAATATGTAATGATCCCCTTCTTTGACAGCAGTACAAGTCGCTCCAAAGAAATCAGAACCTCCTCTCGGTTCTGTGAGTGCCTCAGCGCAAAATCTTTTACCCTCACACAGAGGTTTGAGGTATCTTTGTTTTTGGTCTTCACTCCCAAAATGATTGAACGCTTCACCACATATGCTAGTTATAGAGAATAAACATGCAAGAGAACTTCCGAGTACTCCAATCTCTTCTTCAGCAATGATTTCAGCCTCCCAATTTAATCCACGACCTCCATATTCTTTTGGAAATCGTATTCCGATTAAATTTTGTTTTGCTAATGCTTGAACAAACTCGCCAGGATATTGAACTTCGTCATTGTCCATTTTTCTTAATAAAGAGGGTGGAACTTCAGTTTTTACAAATTCCCTAACTTCTTCTTTAAATTTCTTATTTTCTTCGCTCAATAAATAATCATACATCTTATTTTCACTTTTTTTCCTGATAATAGAACTCTTATTTAAAAAATAAAATGAAAAATATTGTAAACTTTTCGAAATATAGTTGAAAATTAAGAACTATTAATGCTCATCATAAGATAAATTTTTTTTCTTTTCTTCCATTTTTTGGAAAGTTCGTAAAACACTCATTTCACGATTTATTTGATATATTAGAATATTATATAGGAATAAAAAAAAATTAAATATGAATGTTAGAGTTTTTAAAATGCCAAAATGTATTTTTAATTCTCAATCTCAAAGATTATTTTGAGATACTTATATTTAGAATTGAGCAACTCTAATACCTTTTGAACAAAATTTCTTAAATTTTCAACATGTATTGGTTTTTCTTCTGCTTGCTGATGATAAAAATCATGAAACATTTCTCTTGTCGCATCAGGTCCATTTTCTGAAAAAAACTTTACCCAGTGAATAGAAGTTCTACAAATTTTTTTTACTTGACTATCGGGATATTTTAATTTATCAAAAATGGTATCATTAAACTTTTTTATTGCTAAACTGACTCTTTCAGAGTAATCCGCAGTTCCCATCGAAAATCGACATAATGAAATTAAGTTCGAGGTTATTCTACTACTTCTTGTATTAGCAGCTTCTTCAAAAGCAGTCCACGCTTTAATCCATTCCTCTTCTCTGTTTTTGTCTCTACTATTATCTATATATTTCCCTTTTATCATTGCGATATTAATTATATCACTAAGATCAACATCGTGTCCTCTTTTTATCTTTTTATTAAATATATTTTTAAGACTTGTACCTTCAAGATATGCGCCAGCTCCAAAATCAAGTAACTGATCAAGATCATTGGCAGCAATAAGTTTTTGCTTTCTTATTCTATTTGTATATGGATTAACCCACTGAACTGATTTTTCCCATTCTCGAGTAGTTGTATTTCTCATCCAACCTAATCGTCTCAATACATGATGTAATACGTGAATTTTAAAAATCCAAAAATCAATATCATCAGTAAATCTTTTTCTTCTCCAGTCTCTTGTAGTATATTTCCCAAGATAAAGTTTTAAGGTACCCCGTACCAAATTATACTTATTATCCTTCTTTAGGGCTTCCTGTGCTTCTTTATAATGTTTACTATTAGGATCTTTAGAAAGTTCTATTATATTATTAAGAATAAGTCGTGCTTCGCCGGCTACAATATCGCAAGGGATATGACCATCCGATGGAAAGGCCCTTGACCCACCATCCACAAATTTTTTAAATAATTCAAACTCATCATCCGGAATTGTATACCATGGGTTTTTAAACATTTCTTTACTAAAAACATAATGAGTAAAACCGTTATCATCTATTCTTGTCTTGCCGACTATTGGTGAAACATCCCTAAGATTATCTCCATTTTTTACAACATCTGCTTTGGTATCCCATATTCCACTCATGAAAAAATCAAGCTCATAATACTAATTAATAAATCAGAAAATTGATTTTTAAATCTATTTTTTATATTTTAAATCAATATGATAACATAAAAAAATTAATTAACCGAAACTAATTAATGAGTAAATAGAATTATAAAATAATCGGTAAAAAATTGTTTCAAATCACAGAACCTCTAATTTACTATAAAACTTCCGAAAGTATGGAAGAACTGGAAGATAATTCAGTCCAATTAATCGTGACATCTCCTCCATACGGTAAAATTAAGGATTATGGACTTGATGATCAAATTGGTTTTTTTGATTCTTTTGAAGACTATTTTCAAAGACTAAGGAGCGTTTGGAAAGAGTGTTATCGGGTTTTGGAACCAATGTGCAGGATGGTAATTAATGTAGGCGATCAATATTTAAGAACTACACAATACGGTCGTTATAGAATACTTTCAATCGCCAGCAGAATAATAACTGATTGTGTAGATTTAGGTTTTGACTTTTTAGGAGATATCATTTGGCAAAAAATAAGCACTACTAATACTACTGGTGGATGTTCTTTAATGGGCTCCATTTATTATCCTAGAAATGGATTATTGACTTACGATTATGAACATATTCTCATTTTTAAAAAATATAAGGGGAAAAAGAAAAAAATAAATCCTCAAATTAAAGAATTGTCTAAAATATCATTGAGCGAATGGAAAAAATGGTATACTGGACACTGGAGATTTCCCGGAATCGTTCAAAAGGAACATATTGCGATGTTTCCAGAAGAATTACCATATAGGATCATTCGAATGTTTTCATTTATTGGAGATAACATCTTAGATCCATTCGTTGGGAGCGGAACAACTCTTAAAGTTGCAAAATCTCTATTTAGAAAAGGCATAGGCTATGAACTCAACGAGAATTTTAAACAAATAATAGAGAATAAAATACTAGAGGCTAAAGAAGGAATTTTTAAAGATTTCCAATATTTATTATTCAAACTTTATCAGAAGGGATTAAGTGAAGAAATACAATTTATTTTTGAAAAGCAAAAGCAGAAAGGCATTGTAATTTTAAGGGATAAAAAGAATTCAGAGATTATATTGGATTATCTATTAATTGAAGATGAAACGATAGAGAATGAAAATATTTTTAAAGAATTCAAATCTAAATTTGAGGAGAACACCATTCAATACTATTTAAAAGAAAAAGAAGGATGGAATTCCTATAAAAACTATATAATTGTTGTTAATGCTCATAAATCTAATAAAAATGAAATTATGAATATTGGAAAAAATCAGTTGAATAATCTTGGAATTTCTAAAAAACTCCAATTTATATTTATAGATGAGTTAATTTCTGATAAATTTCAGATTAATCAAATTTTTCAATAATTTATTTGTAAAATGAATTTATTTTAACAAAATACTTATCTAATATAATGACAGATTTTTTTATGGTATATACAGAAACACCTTGGGATAATCTAAATACGAATAAGCTAACCCAGATAAGAGTGCTCTCTTTCAATAATATCCTGAAGAGATATCCCGTCATTGAACCCTCATTTTTTGATGATTTGAACTCAAAAATACTTAAAAATAATCATTATATGTGGGTTCAGAGCATTAAGAGAATTATTGGACCTAAAAACGAGGATTATGATATCTCTAACTGGAAGTTTATTTATGCT
>CAZRKO010000001.1:21627-30945 GCA_964600445.1 uncultured archaeon | reverse complement strand
TAATTATTTAACTATAATAGTAAAACTTAAAATAAAAGTTTTAAAAAATGTCTCAAGCTTCATGGAAAGACCAAATTAAAAAAAAATGGGGTCCACATTCCCACTGTAGCATATGTGGAAAAGCTGTTCCCCCTGATAAAAAATTTTGCTCACAAGCATGTAGGGATAAATATCTCGGTTATGAAACGAAAAAAAAACAAAAAGGAAAAATTCAAATGATCTTCCTTTTAGGAATGATGGGGGTTATGTTCTTTCTGCTCTTCTTCGTATGGCGTTAATTATCTAAATTAGTTTTTAATTTCTCTTTTTTCAAAGTAATCTGAAATCTTGAACGCTTTTCTGGATTTAAAGAGAGAGATAGAATGGTAAATGATTATTTCAAGATAAGATCCATGTTTAGCTGAAGGTGATGATATATGAAGTTGGATAAATCTATGATCTTTAGTTGGAAATTTAAAATAGCTCATATACTGTGAAAAATGAAAAAATAAAAATTTATATAAAAACTGAAATTTGATGCCGACATAAAACCGACAGAAAAATATTATATTTAGATAATATTATCTGATTATTTTATTCATCTACTTATAACTTTATAGATGATTAATCACGATTTAAAATCAAATTTATCATTAAATAGATTTTTTTAACCTAAAGTAGAGAGGTATTTATTAAAATAAATCATTAAATATATAAAAAAACCAATAAATTAAGCAATATTTATATTAGATAGTACTATCCAATTTTAATTAATTTACCTAAAAGGAATATTGGTTTAAATTTTCCGAAGTTGAAAATAGGATATTAAAAATACTAAGTTTTACATGAGATTTTAAAAAATAAAGTCATTCCTTTTTCTGATATAATTACAAATTAATTAATAAGACATATTTCTTTGTATCCATTAAAATTTTTTACTAAATTACTAATTGTGTCGGGAATTTTTTCGGTTGAGAATTCTTCGTTAAATGGCCAAGTTCCTATTAGCATATCTCCAGATTTTTTTTCATTACCAATTAAAAATCCTTTTTTATTACCATCTATTGTTGTAAAAAGTATAATAAAATAGTATGTGTAAGAAAGTAAAGAAGATTCCTTTCCCACTTTTATTACTTCTGATATATTTTGATAAGAAATAACGTTTTGGTTTGATTTACTAATTTCCTTTAATTCTAAGATGAAATGAGAAGGGATTTTTATTTTGCTATCTGATTTACTACCTTTAAAAATTAGATTTAATTTGCCTTCATCATATTCCTTAATTCCTTTAAAAATAACTTTATATATTGGAACACTCATTATTATTAAATTAAATGATCAAATACTTTTGTATTTTTTCTTATTATATAACAGGTAACACCCTATGCATATGACTAATATTCTATTCTATTTACCAGGTAAAATTTATCAATAGGTTTCAATTTAAAAATCGAAAGATCCTCTTCTTAAAATTAACCTAAAAAAAAGATTTAAATTCAAATTCTTAGATATAATAAATAATATGATTTAAAGGGGTATTAAAAAATTATGCAGAGTTCATGGATTTTTAAAGTAATTGTAGCGGGCGCCGGCGGTGTTGGAAAAACTGCAATGATAACCCGTTATTGTACTGGAAAATTTGAAGAAGGATATAAAATGACAATAGGGGCGGGTTTCCATACAAAATCAGAAACTCTTGACACTGGAGAGGATGTAAAGATGCAAATTTGGGATTTTGCAGGAGAGCGCAGATTTCGTGAACTACTACCAGATTATTGTAAGGGTGCCAGTGGTGCGTTTGTATGTTTTGATATTACAGATTATGATACCTTTAGGCAAATTCCAGAATGGCTAAAAATTATTCGTCAAAAAGCTGGCTTCATTCCAATAATCCTTATGGGAATGAAATGGGATTTACCTAGTCATGAAACAGATTATGATACTGCTAATGTATATGCTGAACAGGCAAAGTGTAATCAATGTGTTTTTAGTTCATCCAAAAAAAATATTAATGTACAAGAATCATTTCAAGCTATGGCGAAATGGTTGATATATTACGCTACAGAATTAGAGAAACAATAATTTCACTTCTTTTTATTAAATAAATTTCTAATAATCACCATAATCGTAATTAAATTATCCAAATTTAATTAAGAATATTTAAAGGAATTCATAATAGATATGAGCTTAAAATAAAATTGGTCTTACTTATCAAAAACTCCAGATCTTATCAAAAAAATCAATCTAAAATTATCTTTGAGGGAAATTAAATGATTTTTTCGCATTCATTATTAATCAATTTAATAGTTTGGTTAAAATCTTGCCACCAATCCTGTCCTTGCTGAATAACTAACATCGAATCGACCTTTCGAGAATCAAGACATCTAATCTCTTCTTTTAGGGCCTTAATTTTATCTTTCCATAATTGACTGAATATATTTTGCAAATTAATTTTAACTTTTTTAACTAATTCTTCATAAGGTACCGAAACATCCTCTGTTTTCTGTAATTTCTGAAGTTGCTCGAATTTAATTCTTTCTTTTGCTTGGTTGAGGTCATTGCAATTAATTTCAATTGTAAAGGGATTTTCTTTACCATATTTACAATGCTTTTGGATTTCACACTGCCGACAATAACTCTCGAAACTTATCGAGTAATCTTCTAATCCAATAATAGAATAATTTAACACATTGGGCATTGAACCACTCTTTTTAATTACTATTAAAATTATATTCTTATGAATATTAAAATTTAGGTATGCGCTCTCAAAAATTTTTTTAAACATTCATCCTTAGAATTATTCAGTTAAGACTATTTTTAATAATAATATAAAGAGTAAACATTCTATCAACGCGAGAGTGGCTTAGCCTGGTATAGCGCACGGCTGATAACCGTGAGGTCGGGGGTTCGAAACAAAAAGGGAAGCTCTCCCATTTGCGAACAGCCCCCCTTTCGCATTTCCCCCCATTTATCTTCTTATCAAGCATATATTAGGATTTATCATTATATTTTTAATCGACTCTCGCTATATTTATTATATATGAAAATAGTTGTTATATCTGGAACACCTGGTACTGGTAAAACTACAGTTTCAAAAAGAATTTCTGAAATCATTAATGCGGAAGTAATTTCGCTAAATGAATTAGCGATCTCCAAAAATTTCACACTTAAATATGATAAGGAAAGAGAAACGCATATTGTTGATTTTGAAAGATTATCCCCTTACATTATAGAACAAATTGATATATTTAAAAAAGAGAATGTAAATGTTCTTCTAATAGAGGGACACTTTTCAGATATTGTTCCCGATAATTTAATTGATTTTGCTATCATTTTAAGATGTAATCCAGATATATTATATAAAAGACTATTAATTAGAGGATATAAACGCAGAAAAATTATTGAAAACATTCAAGCAGAAATTTTAGGAAATTGTGCAAATTATATGTTACAAAAAAAAATTAAAACTCCCATTTTAGAAATTGACACTTCAAATCTAAGTATTGATAACATAGCTCAGATCATTATAGACCTTATTAGTAATGGAAATAGATTAGAAAATTACATCTTAGGAAAAATAGATTGGTTAGAAAATTTATCTCAGAATAATCGATTAAAAGAATATTTTGATTAGGAATTCGAAAAGGATGATGATTCTTAATGATTTTTGAAATTTTAGATGTTGATGCGCTAGGAAGAATCGGAAAACTCACTGTGAATAATAAAGAGATGTTAACACCCAATTTGTTTCCAGTGGTTCATCCCTTAAAAAATGTAATCCCCCCATTTGAATTAAAAAGATTTGGAGCTCAAGGTATTTTCACTAATGCATATATCACATTCCAAAGTAAAGAATTAAGAGAAAATATCATAAAAAGAGGAATTCATAGTTATTTGAAATTTAATGGATTAATAGCAACTGATAGTGGTGCTTTTCAACAATATATGTACAATAATAACCGATTTGATATTAATGCTGAGGAAATTGAAAGATTTCAAGAGGACATTAATTCAGATTTTCCGGTTATCTTAGACATTCCAGTTCAACTTGATGATACTCATGAAATAGCCAAAAAGAAGGTGTTTAGTACTATAGAAAGAGCAAAAGATAATATTAAACGCAGAACTAATGAAAACTGCCATTGGTTCGGCCCTATTCATGGTGGTAAATATTTGGATTTATTGAATTTAAGTGTATCAGAAATGAATAAATTAGATTATGATATTTATGCAATTGGAGGATTAGTAAAAGCCTTTATAGATTATAGATTTGATTTAACACTTCAAATATTATTAACTGTAAAAAAATCTCTCATTCCTAACAAGCCTATTCATATGTTTGGTTTAGGTCTTCCACAATTTTTTTCATTAGCTGTTGCTTGTGGATGTGATTTGATGGACTCCGCAGCATATATTTTATTTGCTAAACAAAACAGATATTTTACGCTATCTACTGGAACAAAAACTCTAGACGAATTAAAAGAATTTCCTTGTCATTGCCCTATATGCTGTGAGTACTCACCAACAGAAATTAAAAAATTAGATAATAAAGTTTGTATTGAATTACTGGCAAAACATAATTTATATCTCTCATTTTCCGAATTAAGAACCATTCGACAAGCAATAAGAGAGGGAAACTTATGGGAACTCGTAGAACAAAGAATTAGAAGTCATCCTTATCTTGTTAATGCATTCAAGGTCCTAACAAAATATTTAGACTCTTTTGAATCTCAAGAGAAGCTGTATAAAAATCATGGAAGATTGTTTGGTTCATCACAAAGCATTTATCGTCCCCTGATTCATCGCTACATATCAAAAATAATTAAAAATTATCGAGTTCCTGAAAATGTAAAATACTTAGTAATTTTACCTGAGCTAGATGTTAAAGGAGCCTCATCATTAACAATTCAGATGTGGTTAAATGAAATAAATAACAACAGCTTAGTTTTAAGAGAATCTTTACATGTTGTGTTTATATCCGTGTTTTTTGGATTTATTCCTTTAGGATTAAGTAACTCGTTCCCTATGGGACAATATGAATCAATTAATGTAATAAAAAATTATGATTTATTATATAATGAATCTATAAAAAAAGCTCAAATTTTCATTAATCATTTTTCAAAGTTGTATGAAAGATGTGGTGTATTAATACCTAAGAAGTATATAAATCAATTTGGAGAAAATACTGATTTTCCTAAGAATAATCCAATTCATGGATTAGATTTAATTTTAAATTCCAAATTCAAATCGAACTATCTTAAATCTGATAATATAACTGAAATTCTTCAGTTTTTCATAAAAAATGATTTATATAATTCTTAGAGACGATTCATGCAATGATTTTAGAGACGATTCATGCATTTGGCCATAAAAAAATCCTGTGTACTCATAATACCACCATTGAAATTACAAAAGATAAGCATTTAACTATAAAAGGAAATTGCATTTTAGGGATTAATGCCTCAAAAGCCTGTATAGATCTAAATTCAAATTTAAAGGGCCTCATCAGACAAGGAAATAAATTTAAAATTATAATAAAAGTGGGAGAACATACAGATTTTTTTTATGGGTTTGGTCATTATAATTTATCTTTATCGAATGAAAAAGATATGGTTTTTAGAAAAAGCGAATTTATATGTGATAGAACTGTTTTAATTAAGTGTACAAAATCGTCTAGCGAGTTAGATAGAATGCTTATTAAACACTTAAGAAATCAAGGTAAGAAATTCTTAATTGAATTTGAACAAATAGATGAAGATGAAGAATAGGAAAATTTCTTTTATAAAAATCGAAAAAAAAGATGGTCAAGAATTTTTTAAACTATTGAAGAATTACTTTAAAAATCGTAATATTATTAATCGAAAATTTAGAGTAGAACAGGAATCTAATTATATTTTAATTCCTTTAATAGAAGATAAAACATTAGTAGAGAGTTTAATCAAAATAATAATAAATAAAATAGCCTTCCAAATAATCTCAAGGGAAGGGAAGTTAAATTTTAAATTCAAACATAAAACGCTACATAATACTTTAAAAAATGAAATACCATATGAGTTCTTAGAGTTAATTCCTAAATCCTACGATATATTGGGAACTATAGCAATAGTTGAATTTGATAAATCCAAGGATCTTTA
Source organism: uncultured archaeon (assembly GCA_964600445.1). Lineage (GTDB taxonomy): Archaea > Asgardarchaeota > Lokiarchaeia > Sigyniarchaeales > SOKP01 > LW40-45. Next base: position 24,832 of record CAZRKO010000001.1, on the reverse strand, counting down.
TGATAAAGATTTAATTTCTATTAAAAAAAGAATTGCTAAAGGTATAATACAGTTAAATTCAAGTGTTAAAACGGTTTTTGAGAAAAAAAGTGAAATTAAGGGAAATTATAGATTAAGAGAATTAGAATTATTATTAGGAGAGAAAAATTATGAAACTATTTACAAGGAGAATAACTGTTTTTTTAAACTTGATATAAGAAATACATTTTTTACGCCAAGATTAGTTTATGAACGAAAAAGAATTTCTTCTGGCAATATTAAAGAAAATGAACTCATAATTGATTTATTTGCCGGTGTAGGGCCTTTCTCTATTCAAATCGCTAAAAAACTTCAGGTTAATATTCATTCTTTTGACATTAACCGTTTTGCCTATAATTATTTAAAGGAAAATATCGGATTGAATAAATTAAAAGGAAGAGTTATCCCTCATAATATTGATATTAATACTCTTTTAGACCCTACTAGTAGCCTTGGCTCTATGCTGAAAAACAAAGCAAATAGGATTATAATGAATTTACCAGAAAAATCATTGAATTTTATTGTTGTTGCATGTTTTTTAATGAAAAAATCAGGTGGAATTTTGCATATTTATCAGTTTTGTGAAAGGCCAAATCCAATTGAAAAAGCTAAGGATAAAGTAAATAATTCATTGAAAAAGCTTAATTGGTATATAGAAGAAGTAATCAATTCTAAGATTGTAAAATCTTACTCACCGAAATCTGATTTGGTAGTAATCGATTTAAAAATTAAATTTCTAAAATAATAAAAATAGATTATTAAATGTTAATCCTATTTATCAAGGGTTTTAATTTATTTTTACTCCTCTTATGAATGGTTCCATAATTGCTGGTTTAAAGAGGTTAATAATTTCTAAGACCTCTGTGTAGATACCAAGTACTTCATTTTCTCCAATGAAAAGTCCTATTAAAAACTTTGATGAATCAACATTTAAAGCGATGAATTTCTTGGCGCTGTAATTAGTCAATTGACAATGATTTTTTAAATCTTGTACACATATATTTCCAGTTGGATCTTCAATTTTAGCCCCTATATTTATTCTGACTTTGTTTGGTATTTCTTTAATTGTGTTTACTAACTCGAATTTACTTATATAATCTATCTCCGGCACAACTAAACGAATATTAGATTTCCCTTGTGGTAAAAGATCCTTTATAATCTCAAATATATTATTTAAATTAGAAATAATTTTGGTGCCCTCTATAGTCTCCTGAATAATCTCTGGTTTTTCACCCTTAGCCTCTTTTAATTCTTTTATTACGTTTTGAGATGTTTCTAATTCAATTTCTAAACTTCTAATTCTTTCTTCAAATTTGGTCACTTTCTCTCTTTCTGAAATGTCTTGTTCTCCTTTTATATTTTTTAAATTTTGAATGGTTTCCTCAAGTTCTCCTAAATTTTTATCTTTTTTGACCAGCTTATCAATTTGCATACTTTTACTAAGGAGATCACTACTTGATTGTTTGAATTTCTCCCTTAATTCAGTAATTTTTTGATCTTTTTGTTGTAATTCCAATTCTTTTTCTTTTAATTTCTGTAAAATGTCATTTTTACTCTCTAAAATTTCAGACTTTTCATTTAGTAAAGATTCTTTATCATTAAGTAGTTTTTCAATCTTTTCCTCTTTCAGCTCTAATTTTTTCTCCAAATCTTTTATGGTTTTCTCTGAAGATTTAATATTCTCGTTTAGGATATCAATATTTTTTTTATGTGCTTCCAAATATTTAATTTCTGATTGAAGATTACGAATTTCACTATTTAATACAGTTTCTTTATCATTTGAATTTTTTAACTCTGCCCTTAGTTCTGAAATTATATCATCGCATTTACTTAACTCCAATAATAATTCTGATTTTTTTTGACTTGTCCTCTGTTTTTTTGTGTTATCATTCAAATTTTTTAAAAGCACCTCTTTTTATCGATCTCTTGTAGTGATGTTATATATAACATTATAATAATTTATTATTAAATATTTTAGTATTTGCAGTTTAAATCAAGTGAGTATACCAATTTTCTTTTTAATTAATGACAAATAGGAGTATTAAGCAAAGTTTTCTATAAATCACTTTTTTTTTTTCCTGAACTAAATATATTTAGATTTTTCAGAAGAGCCCTTACCCCGAGCCCCATTTCTCACAAATTTTTCCGCAACGCATTGCTTAATTGCTTTTCTATATGCCTTCCGCTTACTTTTCGGCACTCGTACGCATTCCATCGCAGATTCCTCGTCAAATTTCTTCTTCCTGCCGATATCCATCACATCACAAATATCGTACTACGAAATACTTATCAAACCCAACCTTAAAAATCCCCACCAAAAAATAACGTATTACAAAAATACCCCAAAATCTAGATAAAACCCCTTAAATCACCCCAAACCTAAAAAATCCTCCAAAAAATATCGTAATACAAAAAACCCCTTTGTATCTTTGTATCATTACGAAATCTGAAAAATTTTTTAATCTATAACATACTTAAAATAGTAACGTAAATATAATAAAACATTAAATACTTAAATTTATAAACTTTAGGACCTATAGCCTAGCCTGGAGGTTTTTATCCCAAAAAAACCGAGCAGATAGGGCGTCGGACTTCTAATCCGAAAGTCGCAGGTTCGACTCCTGCTAGGTCCGCTTTATTTAAAATTTATGAATAGACCCTCTATTTTTGTCGAATAGAAGGCTCTAAATTATCCTAATAAATTAATAATTCATTAATACATCTCTTTTAATAAATCAAATTCATTAATGTATTTTAAGAGCTATAGCTTTTTCATTAAATTTTACAATTTAAGCAAACAGTTATTAAAGGAAGCGGAGATAGAGCTGTGATAAAAAAACGTGATTTTATTCATCAAAATATAAAATATTCTTTTAATTGGAATTTAAAAAATCACAAGGAAAAATTGAGTCAACTAAACTCAAAAAGAGAAGAATTTAAAAGATTAGGTACTTATCTTAAAAAAATCTATCAAGGCTCAATACCAAATAATATATTTAATACAAAAACTATTACTCGTGTCTCACAATTCAAAGTTAAGGGGCTTAAAAATGGTTTTCTTAGAAGTTTTAGTAAAAAATTAATTAATGAGGGGAAAATTCAAAAGTCTGATTCAAATTCTAAATTACCTAAATTTGCCAAAAAAGTATATGAAAACACCGAGGAAAAATTATTTATAAACTTGAAA
>CAZRKO010000001.1:19955-21617 GCA_964600445.1 uncultured archaeon | reverse complement strand
GATGCTAACCCGCCGACAGTTCCTAAAGCGCACCGGCATCCTGGCTGGCGTTGCCTTGATTGGCAGCCTGATTAGTGAAGAGCAAATCAATAAGAGTCCTGGTCATGAAACTATCCTTAAAAATATTTTAATCAAAGATAAAGACTCTATTGCTATTGAAGTTCCAATATGGAGTGTTAATAAAAATAAACATATTACAGGTCATATTGATTTGATTCAAATAGAAGATAGTACTATAAAAATTATTGATTATAAACCAGAAGGGAATTTTCTTTTTTCGCTTCCTCAAGTTGCGACGTATGGCATTTTACTCAAAAAGTTAATTCACATTGAGAATTTAAATTGTATTTCTTTTAATAAAAACTCTGCATGGGAGTATAATCCAGAAATATTAACAACCGATATTAAAAATTTTTTGAGTTCTAAGAGGATATCTCGAATTTGGGAAGATTTTTTATAAAAATCGGATAACAATTTAAATCTTTTTTCCCTTTTTTCCTGTTGGGACAGGTTCTTCCTCTCTTTTCAAATAGCCTTTAAAAATCAAATAACATAAAGTCATCGCAACTACTTCAACAAGAACCCCAACACCAGCAATAATTGATCCATTATAATCATAATGTCTAAGTAATAAAGCACATAATAAGCCAGAGAAGGACAACAGAAATAGAATAAAGCCCTTAATAATCTGTGATGCTGAGTCTATTAGATATTCAATTTGACTTCTAATACTTGGCATTTTTTCTAAAACCGTATAATATATGACTAGCTTTAAACTTTAAATAAATTAAATGAACATAGTTTTAATATTTTTAGTATTTTTCGAATACAATTGCTATTTATTTCTTAAGATTTTAAAATTATAAATTAAAAATTGTCTGAGAATTTAATTTTAAGTTAGAAATTATTTCATTTCTAAAATATGGGGTTTCTATCTTCTTTTAGATTTGAATTTCGAATATAGCGCTTTATCTAATATTTTACCAATTTTGATAGCTATTTGCTTAGCAATTTGAAATCGTTCACCTTCAAGCATATTATTAATTTCCTCTTGAGAAGGTGCATTATTCAATCTCCTTTCTAATTCTTTCTCAATAATGTTAGCGACGACATTATGTATTTTCTCATTGTTAAGTATATTAATGTCAGAAAAAACGCTAATTTTTTCCATAGCAAATTGAAAATATTCACTAAATAAATCTACTATGTTTCCCTCTAATTCACTGTGAAGTTTAATATTATCTGTCGCAGTTTTGGTATCTTTTTTCTGCCAGTATAATTGATTTGGATTAATGCCAGGACTACTAATTCTCATTAAAGAAGATGTGATTCTTCTTTCTATCCAATTAAGTGTACTTACTTCTTGTTTTTCACGTACCTTCTTCTTTCGTTCACTCTTAATTTTTTCTTTTTCCTCAATAATTTGTTCTACTTTTAATTTACGTAACACTTCAAAAGCTTCAAATCTTTTAACTAAGTCATATGCTATACAATAAGAAACAGGAGATATTATATCTTTCTTTAATTTTAAAGGTTTTACCTCATCATAAATAGGACTTGGGTTGTCTTTCAATTCAGAGATTCCTTCATTGATACTCAAATCTATAAATCTTGCTAAAATGAAACCATTCACGAGGAAAGGTTGATTATTTGCATTAAAAA
>CAZRKO010000001.1:0-19855 GCA_964600445.1 uncultured archaeon | reverse complement strand
AATCTTGCTAAAATGAAACCATTCACGAGGAAAGGTTGATTATTTGCATTAAAAACTATTACTAATTCTTTTTGCCTTTTTAAGAGTCGATTTATAACTAATTCTTCTAATTTTATTCTAACCCATTCTTCTGATTCCGTGGTTCCCGATATTTTTTTAAAAGCTACAAGAAAAAGAGCTTTATCGTTAGTAACTTTTAAGAATAATTCAATAATTCTACTTATTTGTCTTATTATTTTTGTAAAAAGATAATAAAATATATCTTTGACCAGATTATTTATTATTTCATCAAAGTTCAATAGTAATAATAATTGAGAATAGCTTTTTAATTGCAATTCTTGTAAAAATACTTTATCAATAACTTCCTTTTTTCGTACAAAATCTCTCAAATCATTTAATTTTATTCCATTTTTTTCTTCTATACTTTTCCAAATCTCTTGAAGTTTATCATTTTCTAAAAATAAAACTTCTCCTAAATTAAATTCGGAAAAATCATCGGAATTTTTTAAAAAATCATCAATATTTGAATATTCTAAATCGCAAACTGCTTTTTTTGCTAATACTAACATATTTTTCTTTTCTGTATTTAACGACATTATATCAAATTTGTCAATATTATATCTGATCATACTTTTTTTAACTTTTTTTGCTGAAACATCATCCACATTAATTAAATGTAAAATATTATAGACTCCATACTTATTTAACATATAAATTATTTCATTAAAACTACTTTCATTTAAACACTGTAAAAAGTAAATAAAGTCATTTGGATTCGTCTTTAGCTTTTTAATTACTTCTGATTTTAAAAAATCCAAAACTTCTCTTTCAAATTGCTCATAATTTATTGTTTTATTTAGAGCGGTGCTTATTTCTTCTATTAACTGTATTTTTAAATTATTTGTTTCTAAAAATGTATTTAAACCTGGAAGGGAAATTGGAAAACGATTAAGATTATATTCCATAATCTTTCGTTTAATCATTCTAACAGGCATGTTTTGCATTTGTAATTCTTTATATGATTTAAATTCAAAATCTGTTTGGACTTGATTAATCAATCGGTTCAATGTAGATAATTCTATAAACTTATCTTCTTTTTCCTCTCGTTCTAATTTTTTTTCAATTTCAATAGACAAATCTTTAAACGCGGAACTTTCCTCTAAAATACTAATTTTTATAACATCAGAAAGTCCCATTAAATCCCCTATGAAATCATAGAAATAAAAGGGGGGATATTTTAATATGATTTCTAATAGATTTTGCTCAATGATTTTATCGATCTCACTTACTTTCTGGCTTTTTTGTAAATCGTTCATTATTGATTTTCTATCATCAATTAAGAAAGATATAATCTGATTTTCTAAATGAATTGATCTCTCCAACATATCAATTTCTAATACCAAAGAGTTTTTTAATAATGAAGCTACTTCCTCGGATAATATCTTTTTTTCTAAAATCTCTAAATTTTTCGTTGAATCAGTAGAAATATGACTGGCTTCCATACTATCTCTAACCCTAATCCCCATATTATGATATAAATGGATAGCAGAGGTGGCAATTAATAAATCTTTAAGTGTGGTTTCTTGACTGGTTAACTCAAATATCTTTTCTCTATCAGCTTCCCTTTTAAAATGATTAATTATGAGATCTACTGTTTGAAAAAATCTAAAAGTACTTTCTATAGCAGTAGTTTTTCTTTTAATTCCACTAATCATAATTCTTTCACCCATTCTCTATAAACTTCTTGAAAATTATCGGAAATATCGCTCTTAAAATTATTAGACCAAAATCTGAAATTAAATACATGGAATAAATCCGTTTTAAATAGTTCTCTCTCTTCATTTGTTAGATTATGTTTTAAAATTAATGTTAATGGTCTAGGAATTAGTTTTGAGAAGTATTTTAATTCCATCTCTTTTAAATAATTATAGAATGTATCACCTTCGTCTAATTTAAAAAAGTTAATAGGTATATGCTGCTCAAATTTGGGATTCAGTGTAATAATTTCTTTATCTATGATTTGTTTTATATATTTTGGAAATTCCATTTTAATTTTATTACAAAATTCATATTGCTTAAAAAATTCTATTAAATAACTCTTTTCCTCTATGTTTGATAATTGAGCAATATACCCATCAAGAAAATTTAAAAACATTTCTGTTTGCTGTTCATTACTCTCCCTTTCCTCAAAATAGTTGATAAAATCTTCATAAATCTCTTCTAAAGACCATTGTTTATCGTTCGTTAAACTTAAAAATTTCTTCCCATAATCTTTAATCCAATCTAAAATATAGGTTTTCCAAACTAGATTAATGCCCCCTATCCTCTTCTCTAAAAATCGATGAAATCTGTTAGCAAATGTGACGGGGTCAGAAATTTCATTATCTGGTTCTTCCTTCAAGTAGCGATTAATTGTAGTATATCTCAAAAGGTAACTTAAAAGAAAATGTAATTCATTTGAAAATTTCTTAAATTTTTCAATATGGATTTTAATAATATTTGGATCTTTTTCCATCAATACTTCGGCAAAGGATACTAAATCACTAATATTTAATTCAATATTATCAAAAAAAAAATCAAGATTTTGATTTATTAGATTTTTAAACGCTTTTATTAAGTTTCTCTCATTAAATTTAATGCCTTTAGACAATAATATTGGATTTATTTCAATTTGATTAAAAAGAAAGGTATTAAATTTTTCCATAAACTTATTTCCTAAGTTTTTTGCAGGCTTTTGTTCATTATTAAAAATCTCTTTTATTTTATCTATGAATTCAATTGTCAATGTTTTTAATCTTCTTCGAGAAAAATATTTTGGTAAAGCTTTCTTGATCGCATCTAAACTATTTTTAATCACTTCTGAAAAATAATAAATTACCGAATTTAAATCTACTACGCGCAAATCTTCTTTTTGAATAATGGTATTCTCAATAGACCTAATTGCTATTTCATATATTTCTTCGAAATTTTCATTTTCTAATTTACCCTTTTCGATAAAATATAACCTATATTTTTCTAAAAGATTTGATAAACTTCCCATTTCACCCGTTCCAAGGAAGTTCATAGAATAATCTATAAATTTATTTAAATAACTTTCCAAATCTCCTAAAATTTTATGTATCTCATTAATTAACCATTCTGCAGTATTTGGAACAGTTATATTTTTCATTTTTTCTTCAATATGATTGATGAGATAGGATATTATTTCATCTTGGGACTCATCTATTGTTCCAGTATTCGCTAGGTTTATAAGATTAGTTCCAAGTTTTAGTGTATTTTCAATGACGAAGTTAGCACTTGGTTCTGATATTGAAAACTTTAATCGATCAATAGCAGATTGTCTTTCAAATGGTGTTTTTAACTTATCGAATTTAGGATTCAATATTTTGATTTCATAAGGCCTTTTATACCACAAAATTTCGAATTTGGATTTTAACGTAGCAAAGGTATTTAACATTTCTTTTTCTGTTGGAAGTGATACGCTTAAACCAACTAATTTTTTATTCCATTTATCTTCAATTAGGTCACCAAAAAGCTTTTTACCAAATCTAGAGGCAAATTTTTTGAAAATTTGTTCTTTTTCTTTTTTAGCCAAATCAGGACGATTGGTAAATTCCTCTACTTCGTAAAATAATTCGCTAATCTTATTAATATCCTCTCTGGATTTATGAGTATTTAAAAGACCTGTCTCTGGTTTTAAAGCAAGAAGTAAACTTTCGCAATCTTTATATTGACCTGGTATTAAAATCATAGACTTTGGATAGATATTTATCTGAGCACTTTCATCTATATTATAAAGCTCAAATTCAATAGAAAAAACCTCAGATCCGGTGTAATCTCTTAACATCGCATTATACATTCTTAAGAATTGTATAACTGATAAAGAAAGCTCTTTTACCCTCTCTTTTGTCAACTTACCAGGCCCTATAACATCCCCTACAATTATATCATTTGGAGATGAATATCCAAATATTAATGAAAATTGATAATTAATTGACTCTCTTGTTGTTATCATTATTCAATCTATTAACAAATTTTAATTTCTTATAAATTTACAATAATTTTCAAAATATCTGTTTGCTAACTACTATAAAAAAAATGGATTTGTATTTTAAACCTTTGTAAGTTTTAATATAAAATTAGAGTTTATTACCATTAATGATTTTTTCTGATAGATTCAAATTATTTATGAATGTTTAGCTTAACAATTTCGATTACTTTTTTATGATTTTAATTTCCAGTATTTATTTTAATTTTTAAAAATTAATTAAAATCAAATAAATAAGATTTTTAATATTAAATTTTATAATATTAATAACGACTATTTATTGCTTAATTTACATTCATATAAAATCCCTGAGGAAATTAATCGAAAGGTGGCATATCATCCAATTCGGAAGTGACTTGGGAATAGATCAATCAGATATCGAGAAGATTAGCCCCCAAATTACATTTATAACATCAAATGCAGATATTGAGGCGATAGCGTTAGTTTCACAGGAGGGATATCAAATAGCGTTTAGTGCGTTGCCACAATATCATGTTGATGGGGATCAATTTTGTGGGCTTGCGTCAGCATTATTGATGACAGGGCGGTCAACGATTCAGAGTTTATTTCAAGAGGATTTAAGTGAGATTATAGTGAGGGCTCAAGATGGGTATATTGTTATTTCAAATGCAGGTAGGTTAGTTATAGTATGTGCTGGCACGATGATTGACACTTTAATGAAAACCGTGAAGGTAATGCGAATCGCTGCGAAAAATTTATATAAGATTTTTGAGGGGAGATAAGCAAATTTTAAATATAAAAATTAATTAACTTTTTAAACCTTGATAAATAAATCATCTTAATAATTTTCTATGGTATGGTTTAGTAATAATGGCAACTGTGAATAATTTGGCTTGGCGTTGGCAGTGGGCTTGGCGTTGGCGATAACGCCTTTGCATTGGACTAAACCACGAAATCTTTCTTTTTTTGAAAATATTTTTTGAATATTTGATTGATTTTTATTAACATTGTCAAATGTGCATTACTGATTTTGATTTCCAAAATTAAGATGATACACATGAAAATGTGCTAAAAAAAATTAGATAAGGTAATTAAAATGGTGGATTATTTTAATTCTAGGATATTGTTACAACCGAATGAAGTACCGAAGGAATGGATAAACTTAATACCAGATTTACCATCTCCTATGACGCCCTTAGTTAATCCAATGGATGGGAAACCCGCACCACCAGAACTGGCATTTGCGATATTTCCAAAGGAATGTGTTTTGCAGGAGGTATCTCAAGAACCAACAATCCCCATCCCTAATGAATTAAGGGAAATCTTTGCAAAAACATATAGGCCAAGTCCACTCCATCGTGCGTTAGGTTTAGAGAAAGAGCTAGGAATCGAAGGAGATGATATTCAGATATACTATAAAAACGAGTCCTATTCCCCGACAGGATCTCATAAACCTAATACTGCTATAACTCAAGCATATTATGCGAAAAGAGATGGACTTGAGGAGTTAGTAACAGAAACTGGAGCAGGACAATGGGGCTCTGGGCTCGCATACGCATGTAATTTATTTGGACTTAAATGTACGGTCTATATGGTAAGAGCAAGCTTTCATCAAAAACCGGGCAGAAAGATTTTAATGAGGACTTACGATGCCGAAGTTCATGCAAGCCCCTCGAGATTTACTGAATCTGGAAAAGCATTTATAGAGAAAGATCCTGAGCATCCTGGTAGTTTAGGAATCGCTATATCAGAAGCTGTTGAGCATAGCATGAGGAGTGATAAAATAAGATATTCTCTAGGAAGTGTCGTAAATTTTGTCTTGTTGCATCAAACAATTGTTGGTCAGGAGGCTAAGATTCAGCTTGATAAGGTAGGAGTTAAACCTGATATCGTAATTGGCTGTATGGGGGGTGGTTCTAACTTTTCGGGCTTAATGATTCCTTTTGCAAGGGATAAACTACATGGAACTCTTCCAGATGTAGAGATAATTGGTGTAGAACCAAGAGCGTGTCCTAGCGTTTGTAAAGGAGAGTATCGATGGGATTTTGGGGATACATCAATGAAAGGCCCTATTTTGAAGATGCATACTTTAGGTCATACTTTCATACCCAGCCCAATACACGCAGGGGGATTAAGATATCATGGAATTGCCCCTATCATTTCAATTTTAAATAAACATAAGGTTATGTCAGCAACGATGCACCATCAAACTGAAGTAATAGCGTCGGGAATTCGATTTGCCAAGGTTGAAGGAATATTACCTGCCCCTGAAACTGCTCATGCAATTAAAGAAACGATTGATCAAGCCTTAAAGGCTAAAGAAAACAATGAGAAGAAAGTAATATTGTTTAATTTCAGCGGTCACGGTTATTTTGATTTATTAGCTTATAAAGAATATATGACTGGAGATTTAGTGGATTACGAATTACCGGCAGAGGACATCCAGAAGGCTTTAGCCTCTCCTGAAATGCCAAATATAGATGAATCTCAGTTTTAAACAATACTTTTTATATTTTTTTTTTATTTTATAATTTTGGATTTAAAGAAAATCTTAAAATTAAAGATACTATTTAAATAAATATAATATTTTGAGTCTGGATCTTATTGAATTTAATCTCTTTTTTAATTCTGTGTTTCCTGTACTTTTATGGTTTAATTATGTTAAAAATTTCCCTTTTAGCAAGAAAAAAAGGTGAAATAAAAGCATTTATTAATAATATCACAATTTCACTGGTTTTTATAATATCAATTACTTTGAATTTTATAATTATAAGTTTGTTTACACCATTCACAATCAGTTTTATTGTATTTCCATTTGATATCTTAATGTTAGGCTTTATTATGGTATTTCTACCTATTTTTTATATCTTAATTGTTAATGAAAAAAGAAAAGCGAGTAATAAAAAAGAGAATGAGCATTTTCCTCCAAAAGAATTACCACTAAAATATGATTTTTATAGAAAATTGACCCATTTGGTTGTTTTGGCTATTATTCTCTTTTATTTTACTATAGGGTTTTTAGTAAAAAACTTTTTCGTGTACCTCTTAAATTTTTTTCCAAAGTTTTTATCGGACATTTTTTATTCCGTGTATACAATTGAAAAAGACCCTATGATTTTTACTCAATACTTAGTAGTATTTTTAGTGGGTATTTCATTAATCGGACTTCTCACTGCTGATTTCGTGAGAATTTTAAAACCTGAGCTCTACCCTTTAAAACCTGTTAATCAAATATTACGAGAAAAAGAATTGCATATGAGATTGGGACCTCAAATATCTATGGCCGTCGGATGTTTTTCAATAATAATTTTATATGGTCTATTCCAACCTATTGGACCGTTTATTATTTGTACATCAATGACAATGGCAATTTTTGGAGATACAGCCTCCAATTTAATAGGGAGAACAGTTGGAGATAAATATAAATATATTAGAAGTACTAAAAAGACTTATATAGGATTAATTGCCGGAATTATTATAGCATTTTTTTCAGGAATTATTATAATATTTATTTTAAGTGAATTTTATGTAATAAGTCTCATAGGCTTTTTATTAATACCATTAATAGGCTCGTTGATTATTGGCATATTAGATTACTTGGATTTAGAAATTGATGATAATTTAACATATATTTTTATACTATCTACAGTATTATTTTTTATTACAATTCTTATTCGATAATTTAGTTTTATTTTCAATAATTATATCACAAATTTTTTCAATTAAAATGATTTTATTTAAAAGAATATGTCAGAAGATAAATTAAAAATTGAAAGAATTCATAAGGGCACTGTTATTGACCATATTGATGCAGGTTATGCATTAACTATTTTAAGTCTTACGGGTCTTGAAGAATCCCCAAATTTAATGACAATTGGGATAAATGTTCCTTCAAAAAAATATAAGAAAAAAGATATTATAAAAATTGAGGGTGTTTTTTTGAATGAAACGCAGATGCAACAAATTTCAATTCTCTCACCCAACGCAACCATTTCTTTAATTGATGATTATAAGGTTATTGAGAAGATTAATGTTAAACTTCCAAAAATAATTAAGAAATTAATTTTATGCCAGAACGCTACTTGTATTGTTAATTCACAAAAAGAACCTATCTTTAGTGAGTTCTTAGTTCTAGAAGAAAAACCATTGAAGATTCAGTGTGTTTACTGTGATAGAATCTATAAGCTAGACGAAATTATTTTTGCTTCAAAGGAGAAAAAGGAAAAAAAAGTTAAGCAAAGAATTCAAATATAACAATAATTAGGGAACGGTTTTTAAAGTTTGCATAATTATTGCAACAATCATAAATAAAAAGAAGTATATCCCAATGCCTGGCATAATGATGTTTTTCCAGCTCCACTCCTCTTCATCATATTGATATCTGAAGATAACAAAACTAACAAAAAAGGGAAACCCAAACCAAAATGCTAACATCCAAATAAGTAAAGGGTAACTAACTAAATCAAAAAAATAAACACCTACAAACCCGCATAATGCTCCCATTATTGCTCTCACCCAATATAAGTTTGTTTCTTTTTTTAATCTAATCTCTAAAGCTTGTTCTTTTTCAGTTTTTGCTCTCTTTTTGTCCAACTGAATCTCTTCGGAGGGGAGTTCCTTTTTCCTCTCTTTAAGCAATTTTGACCTTTTTTTTCTGACATCTACCTTTTTCTTAGCACGTTTTTTCTTAGACGCCATAATTATTATTATAAATAAATAGTATTATAAAATTATTATTATAAAAATAATAGATTCAATAATTTTTTCAGATAGCACTGGAATGTTAAATGTTTATAATTTTAGTAAATTATATATCTTGAATAAGAAAATTAAGATGAAATGATAAAGCGATATATAACTTTTTCAAATTTCGATGTATATACGATTACAAAAGAATTAGACTTAATTCTATCACAAAGTAAGGTATTAAATGTTTATGAAATTGAAGATTTGTTGATCTTGAAAATAAAGACTAATCAAGGTCGTAGAAATCTAATTATAAAAAAAGATTCTCGGATAAATTTAACTGATTTTGATTATCCTATACCAAAATATCCTTCTCAATACATAATGTCTATAAGGAAATTGCTGAAAAATAGACGAATCATCAGTATCTCTCAACACAATTTAGATAGGATCATAATTATTGAGTTAACTAATATTGATGGAGCGTCTTGGAAATTTATTATAGAACTTTTTAATAAGGGGAATTTTCTTCTTATAGATGATCAGAATCTCTTAAAAGTGGCTAAAAGATATAGAAAATTTAAAGATAGAAATATATTACCTGGTAAAGAATATAAATTTCCTCAGTCAAGAGGAGAAGATTTTTTAAAAATAAACCAAGCAGAGTTCAAACAATTAATTAAAAATTCGAATTCAGAAGTAGTAAGAATTTTAGCAAGAAATATAAATATTTCTGGTTTATATAGTGAAGAAATCTGTTTTAGGGCAGGAATTGAAAAAACTTCTCTCGGGAACAATTTAACTGATGTAGAAATGGATACTCTATTTAAATCATTTAAAAATATAAGAAATCAATTGCTTTTTGGAGATATTAACGCTCACATTGTAATTGGAGATAAAGAAGAAATAGCAGTACTTCCTTTTGAATTACAAATTTTTCAAGAATTTCAAAAGCGATACTATAACTCATTCAATGAGGCTGTTGATGAATATTTTTCTAGCTTAGATTCAGAAAGGATTATAACTCCTCAAGATTCAAATATTAATGAACAACTTAAAGCAAATGAAAAAATATTAAAAAATCAACTTGATTATCTGGAGGAATTAAAATTAAAAAAGAAAAAATATTACATACAAGGTGATTTCATATATGAACATTTCAAACCTCTAGAGAATCTATTAAATGTAATACATAACGCGAAATCTAAAGGTTATTCATGGAGCCAAATAAATAATAAATTAGAACAAGCAAAGTTTAATAATGTGGAAGGCTCTAAATTTTTCAAGAAAATAATCCCCGCAACAAAACAACTTTTAATAAATATAAATGATAATGAATTATATTTAGATTTAAAAGAAAGCTTAGGGGAAAATGCTAATTTAATATATTCTAAGGGAAAAAAAGCGGATAAAAAAATTAAAGGGACAATTCCGGCAATTGAAAAAACTAAGACAAAGATAGATAATTTAAATCTTAAAAGAGAATCAATGGAAGTAAAAGTGAATTTTTTAATTAAAAAGCCAAAAAAAAAGTGGTATGAAAAATATAGATGGTGTGAATCATCAGATGGATTTTTAATAATAGCCGGAAGAGATGCTACTTCTAATGAAGTAATTTTTAAAAAATATTTAGAATCAAATGATCTTGTTTTTCATACAAATTTTTCCGGTTCTCCATTAACCGTCATAAAAAATCAAAAAAATAGGCAGATTCCAGAAAGAACTATTCAAGAAGCTGCAGACTTTACCGCATGTTTTTCTAGAGCATGGAAAGAAACATGGGGAGTAGTTGACGTGTTTTTTGTTAATCCATCTCAAGTTTCAAAAAGCCCCCCTACAGGTGAATTTTTACCTAAAGGATCATTTATGATTACTGGAAAAAAGAATTTTATTAAGAATGCAAAAACAGAATTAGCGGTAGGATTAGAATTGGTAAAACTAGAAAGTGGATCACATGAAAATAGGGAGTATTTTTATCCTAAGATCATCATCGGACCGAAAACTGCTATCGACACTCACGCAGATAAAAAAATCATCATTATCAAACCCTCTAAAACTGGCTTAACTAGTGGAAAATTGGCGAAAGAAATAAAACGATATTTTATTGATAATGCTGACAACGAAAATAAAAAATATATTAAGCTATTGTCTTTAGATGATATAATTATAAATCTTCCAACGGGGCAATCAATAATAACGTCAAAAATTTAAATTTTTTTTAACCAATCCTTAATAACAGGAATATTTTTGTAATTATCAAATAGAATACCATCAATTCCACTTTTGATTAATGCTTTAATTTTATCCAAAGGATTTGAATAATTAATAAAGTCCCATGATAACGTCAAAATTCTATTCTTATGACAGGTTTCTATGAATTTTGAACTCACTAAACGTGATTTCAAACTTATAATATCAAACTTATAATTGATTTTTTTCGAACTTCCTATATTCAAGAATTCTGACAATGTTAAACCCACTCCTTTAGTAATGTTATAACAGATTTTACTCTCGGGATATTCTTTTTTAATTAAAAGGATTTCTTTTAAACTTCTTCCACTAAAAATACAATGATTAATTAAACCCTTATTATAAATAAAATCCACTATTTTTGTTCTTATCTTTTTTTCTTTTAATTCAATCATAAATTTAATTTTATCCTTAAAGATTTCTAATACCTCTGATAAAAGTGGTATCTTTTCATCATTTATTTTTGTTTTATATTTACTAATCTGATCATAAGTAAGATTTTTTATCAAACCTGATCCTATTGTTGTTCTCTCAAGAGTAGCATCATGAATAACTATTAGTTTATTATCTTTTGTTTTACGTATATCAAATTCAATATACTCAGCACCATATTTTAAAGCTTTAGTAAATGCATAGATGGTATTTTCATCTAAGATTCTAGTTCCTCTATGCCCTATGCATATGAAAGTTCGATTCATTTTAATATTAGAATGATTTAAGAAAATTTCTTTTTCTTAATATTTACTTTCTTGAATTAAATATAAGTAGATTAATAATAAACCAAGCCCAATAAGTGCAAAAATAAACACATAAAGGTTTTTCATAGTTTGTACCAAAGAAAGGCCAACTAGCAATAAAATTTCTTTTAGTCCTACTGGTTTTCCAGTTAATTCCTTAAAATTTCCAATGCTAATCATCATGAAAAGAAAGCTTAGTAGAATGAGACTTACTTTAATTGATACATCTAAAATATCCCAATAAATTCCACGGTTCATAAAATATGTAATTATTTCTGTGTTGAAGAAAAGAGATAATGTTAAGAATACACCGGCTAAAATAGCTGATTTTTTTAAAGATTTTAATATAACTTTCTCATGACTATCAGAAATTCTTTTTGATTTCGAAGTCCTTTTTGGCTTCTTTTTAATTTTTGGCATTATTCTTTAATTCGACCTATTTTTTTCTTTATTACCAACACTTTATAAATATATAATCCATAGATCCCCCCAATAGCAGAAAAAGCTATTATCACTAAAATAAACACAACTTTTTTCCACAAGGGTATACTTTCACTTTTTGGATATTCTATATCGATTTTAACAATATTACTTTTCTCATTTAGGATTTCTTGATAATTATCATTCTCTCCATAAACTATCTTGAAAGCGTATGATTCCCCAAACTCTAAATCAACATCTCGATCATCCTCCTCCGATCCATTGACAGGGATTCTAAATTCATAAATCCTCTTATCTCCATGCACATCTACCGCACCCTCTCCATTATCCTCATTATCTCTAAAAAACAGTCCATTTCTTATATAATAATCTCTGTATCTATAATCCTCGTTAGGACCCCCTAGATCATAAAATTGAACGATTTTTGCATCATAAAAAGAGGTATCACTCTCAGAATCGCTTTCTGATATGATAATCGCAATAAACTCTTCAGGAATATGATATTCTAGTTCAAATTGGATGGAAATAAAGAGATCTGAACTATTTTGCATAACCCATATATCAGTATCGATTCCTTTATCTGATGAAGAATTAGATAATAATCTAATTTCCTCTTTTGAAGCATTTTCCCATTCTTTCTTAGATCTTTCAATATCACCATCAATTTCAGGAGCAAATCCAAAATCAGGTTCAATATCTTCTACCGCAGCGTTAGCGTCTATGATCAAAAGATTTGAAGCTATAAACAAATAGGCAATGCAAGCAGCAACTGTTAACATAAACACCTTATGCTTTTTCACGATAAAAAACCCATAAAATTTTAAAAATTTCTAATTCCTATATACTTCACTTTAGAATTGATAATTTAATTTTAATTTAAAATTTTGTTATTGGACTTTTGGATAATTCAGTGGAAATACAAATAGCTATTAGAGATGGGTTTTCTCAAAGATAAGGAATTTTAAAATTTATTTATTGAGAGGATCTTGACTTTTGCTTTATTGAGAATTAATTTCTCAATTTTAAAAATAAAGAAAATTTTTTAAGGAAGATAATTCGGAAGTAAAATAATTACTTGAAATTTATTCAAATATGCAATAATATAGTTTATTATTTGTTTTATTTCTCGCTTAGCTTCAGAATTAACTTTATTATAATCTACGAATGGTTTTGGTCCAATTGCAACAAGATGCCCCGATAAATCTTTTTCCCTTTTTATAAAAAGCCAAAATTTTTTTCCTTTCTCATTATCCTTAATAAGAATGAGCATCCATGGATTTAAAGTCCAGTCAATCTCATCGGGACCGATTACTTTCTCGATTGCACTTCTTGTAGAATATTTTTTAGTCATATTAATAACTTTTATCAACTTATTAAAATAACTCCTTTTAATTTTTAGATATCCCCCAAAATATGACTTCGCATCAAATAATTCCAATTCTTTTTCAGAATTTAATTTGTCAAATTTTAAGAAGACCTTCCAAGGTTTCATATTTTAAATTTTTTCCTAATTATTAAGACTGATTTCTTCAATTTTAATTTCTTTAAATATATTTTTAATTTTATCTAAAGAGGCTTTTAAATCTTTAGATTTCACATCGGATAAGCTTAGATTAATATAACATTCATAAAATAGTTGCTTTTGTTTCATTAAAAACCCGCTACTATGTATGATTTCACATCTTTTGAGAATTTTTGATAAAATATTAATTGCCTCATCAGAAACATTTTGCCCAAATAAACTTAGTTTAATTATCTTTTTCCGGAATATTGGATATATTGTTAATTTTGTATGGTCTTTAGCAGTGGACTGAATAATTAATAAAAATGGATAATTTTTTAATCCAACTATGTTTGGTATAGAAATATTTAGATTTATCTTTGAACCATCAGCATCTACTTTACGTTGAATATAAGCTTTAGTTAGGTATTTATCTCTCATTCTTATATAATAGCTATTTATTTTTTAAATTTTTAAATTTTTTTATAGCTTTTATAGTACCAGAGGTCTTTATGGGTGAGATAATTACATTTTTACCTTTCACTTCCTTTATTAATGCTAATGCAGTTAGGACCACTTCCTTTGTAATATTTGAACACCTGATTATGCCATAATCTTCACCTAATTCTAATAACCATAGACCAGTTTTATTAGCTTCTCTCATACCAAAATATCTCCAAATTGATTGCCAAATAGACCTCAATATTTCTTGCTGATCAATTTGAAAAATCTCCTCTTTCAAAATTTGGAAAATTATATATCTCTGCCTCTCTATTTTTACCATTACAATTCTCCATTTCCAATTAATTATTATTTTATTAATTTAACTCCATTTTCTAAAATGGCGTTATTTTGTCTTTTTTCAATTTTTTTTAATAACTTTACAGGATTTTCTTTAAAAGCCCTTTTAATTTCTGCTAATGGAATATCTAACAAAGTATAACATATACTTATTAATGCTCTTGGGTGCCTAATATCAAATAATTCATTGAAATCTCCACTGAGAATATAATTGGCTTTCAAATTTCTAACTTTATATATAAAACGATATAGATATCTAAAATTTTTTGATTGAATTGACCTATTCTTAACCATGATAGAGGATAAAGATAATTCTATAAAAGAATTATTTTGTTTGGCTAAGGAAATTACTCCATTAGTGAGAGTTTTAATCATCTCTGGATGAGAAAAGGAAATTAGATCTACTCGAGAATCTCTTACCGCATGAATTTGTATATCTTTATTTGAAGTTTCTACTGATAAAATCTCGGGATAATTATTAAATCTTTTTATCCTTTTTTTAAAATCTTGTAAATTATCTGGCTTTAATGTATGTCTATAATAAATATTTATTTTCGTAATGTTCTTAATAATTCTTTTAAACTCTAAAGAGATGTTTTGAACATCGTCTTTAGGTTCTAAAATTAGATTTTTTATACCAAGTTTCTCACAGAGCTCTAATTTTTCCTTAATTTCGTTGAGATCATCAAAATTCACTCTTAACCTTGATTCAAAATATGACAAAGCAAAAAAACCATTGAAAAGTCAAATGTAATTTATATCATAACTTTAAGATTTGTAATTACTAATATAATAAAAAATTTTTATTATAATTGAATATTTTACAAGTTAAATTTTTGAATAATAGGAGTGTTTTTCTTGGCTAAAAAAAGGAAATTATCAGAAATTACGAAAAAGATCGAGAATGGGACTGCTACTGTTATAACGGTTCAAGAATTAATAAATCGCATAAGTGATGGTGAAAAACTGAAATTTGAGGATGTTGATGTCGTTACAACCGCAACTAAAGGTCTTATGAGTGGAATAATGGGCGTAATTTCTTTTAGATTATCCCCACCAAAAACTTTGCGTAAATTTACGGAAGTGAGCATTAATGGAATTCAGGCTTTTCCAGGTCCGTGCCCTAATGAATATTTAGGGATAGTAGATCTAATTGTTTATGGTACTGCACAAAGTAAAACAATAAAGAATTATTGTGGGGGGTCTCTTTTCAGAGAACTTGTTGAGGGTAAGTCTGTAAAAATTATTGGCAAAAGCAGCGAAGGAGAAACAGTCGAAAAGGAAATGACATTAAAAGATATGCAGTTTGCTAAATTAATGGGAACTAGACAGGCTATAAAAAACTACAATGCCATGATTAATTGTGAATCATATAAAGTTGATACCATCTTCTCCTGCCTTCCTTTTGAGGCAAATAAATCAGAAATCACCTTCTCTGGATGTGGTGCATTAAATCCTTTTCAAAATGATCCCGAGTTTGAAACCTTTGGGGTTGGATCTCCAATTTTAGTTAATGGAAGTATCGGGTATCTTATAGGTCCCGGAACGCGAAATTATATTGAAAAACCTAATATGATGACCGTAACACCGATGATTGATATGAAACCCGAATATATGGGGGCCTTTAAAACCTCCTATGGTTTAGAACCGATTTGTAGTATTGCTGCCTCTATCCCAATTTTAAACGAAAATATCTTCAATAATCTAGTTAAATCAGATAAAGATGTTAAATTAACAATTTTAAGTCTTGTAGGTCGAGAAAAAGTAGGAGAATGTACATATGGAGATGTATGGGATAATAATTTCCTTATGAAATTTGATCCGAAAGCATGTAAAAATAATGAAAAATATAAGATCATTGACATATGCCCTACTAATGCATTTATAATAGAAAATGGAATAATTACTGCTATAGATAGGTCTCGTTGTTTTAATTGCGGAACATGTGCGAGATTGTGTCCGGAGGCCTTTAAATTAGATTTAAAGACTGTAAAATTTGAAGGTCAAGATATCCCTATTGTATTAAGACAATCCGACAGATATGGGGCAATTATGCTTGCTGAACAATTAAAATCCATGATTCTTAAAGGAGAGTTTCCACTAAAACATCCAACAGGTAAATTAGATTTTGCGGAAATTTTAAAATAGAAAAAAAATACAACCATAATTATTATGTCAGAATTAAAGATTGAAAAATTTGACCAAATTGGTATTTTGGTAAAAGATATTGAGAAAGCTGCAAATTTCTACGGAGGTCTCTTAGATTTTAAATCAAAGCCGAATATTGTAGAACAGAGCTCAACAGTTTCCTATAAAGGAAAGGAAGTCACTTTTAAAATGAAAAAAATTATGCAAAATTTTGGCAACAAACAGTTTGAAATAGTAGAGGTAATAGAATCAACAGGAGATCACTTATATAAAGAATTTATTGACGAAGGGAAGGTCGGACTTCACCATTTAGGGATATATACCAAAGATGCCCTAAAATTAATTGAATATTTTAAGAAAAATTACGGTATAGATGTAGCACAAACCGGAAAAGCCGGGAAGGTTAACTTTTATTATATGGATACAAGAGATGCGCTTGGATTTTATCTCGAATTAATCGCATTTTAACGGCACTCCTTTTTTACTTCCTATTTCTGGAAAATAAGCCGTTAAAAAAGTTTATTTTTTATAAAAAATAATTGTTTAATATGGCTGAACAAAAATTAAACGGCGGAGACTTATTAGTCAAATGCTTGTTAAATGAGGGAATAACGAAAATTTTTGGTATTGTAGGTGGTGAATTACTCCGTATCTTTGATGCTATTGAACGATGGGGTAGAGAGGCCGGAATCGACACTGTAATGGTCAGGCACGAACAAGCAGGAGGCCACATGGCGGATGCTTGGGCGCGTGCTACGGGTGAAATTGGGGTTTGTCTCGGAACTGCAGGACCCGGAGTCACCCATTTAGTTCCGGCCGTTGCTGCAGCATGGGCAGATTCCATTCCGATGCTGGTTATTGGGGCGCAAATCGCAAGGATGTTTGACGATACAGGAATTTTACAGGGCGGATTAGACCAAATGACATTAATGAAGCCAATAACAAAAGCACAGATTTCTGTAGAAGATCCTTATGAAATCCCCAAAGCAGTTCAGAGGGCAGTAAAAACGGCAATGTCTGGAAGGAGGGGTCCTGTTTTTCTTGAATTAAGAGAAACAGCACTCGTAAGAGATGCAACTGAGAAAGATGAGAAAAATATTATTCCTCCTGAAAAATACCGTCCTTTTGATAGACCTCTGGGAAATCCCGAACAAATACAAAGGGCTGTAGTAGTTCTGAAGAACGCTAAAAAACCCCTTATTGTCGGTGGCGGCGGTATAAATGCATCAGATGCATCCGAAGATCTAATTAAATTATCTGAGACATACAAAATTCCTGCAGGGACATCAATAAATGGAATCGGGGCAATAAGCAGCGATAGGAAAACCTATGTCGGTTCACATTTAACCTTAAATACTTATAGAACGGCAGCAACTGAAGCTGATGTCGTTCTATCTATAGGTTGTAAGTGGGATTACACCCTACTTTACGGTGCTCCACCAATTTGGAATCAAAATCAAAAACTTATTCATGTGGATATTGATCCGGAAATGATCGGCAGAAATCGACCCACTGAGGTCAGTATTATTGGCGACGCAAAGGCAGTAATTAACCAGCTTTTATCAGAAATGGAAAAGTCCCTCCCTAAAGAAAAAATAACAGAATGGACGGAGTGGAACGATTACTTACAAGAAATTCGAAAGAATGATGATATGCTTGTGCAAAAAATGTTAAACGCTAAAAAACTTCCAATGAAACCATCAAGACTTTCATATGAAGTCTTAAATTGGATGAATGAAGATGCAATATTGGCCTTAGATGGGGGAGATATTGTGGTTTTTACATTTCAATTAGCAAATATTAGACCACGTCCACCAAAAAGCACATTTTACTCTGTATCTATGGGACATCTTGGAGTAGGAATTCCATATGCAATCGGAGCGAAAATTTCAAAACCGGATAAGCAAGTTGTATGTATAACTGGCGATGGCAGTTTTATGTTTAATATTCAAGAATTAGAAACAGCAGTCAGGTTAAAATTACCAATAATTGTTGTTGTTGCTAATAACTCATGCTGGGGCATGATCAAAAGCGGTCAAAAAAATAATTTAAAGAAACGATACTGCGATGTTGACTTTCCAGAAACAGATTATGCCGAAATATCGAAAGGTTTCGGTTGTTACGGTGAGAAAGTAAAAAAGCCAGAAGACCTTAAGCCCGCTTTACAACGTGCTGCTGAATCCGGCAAACCTGCAGTGATCGATGTCGAAGTCGCATTTGAAACTCCACCTGCGATGAAGGTAATCGGTTTATATAAAAAGAGCAAGGGATTATTTGGTAGATGAGAATATTTTCTTATTTTTTTAAATTAATTTTTCTTTAATGTGATAAATATGGTTGAACATAGATTTTTGGAAGGAAAGGTAGCTCTGATTACAGGAGCGGGTGGTGGCTTCGGAAGAGAAATGGCAAAAATCTTCGCAGCTAGAGGTGCAGATTTAGTAATTAATGATATAAATATGGACGGATTAGAACAAACCCGTGAAATCATTCTGAAAGAGCAAAACGTTGAAATTCTACTTGCGAAAGCGGATATTTCTAAATCAAATGAAGTAAATGATATGGCTAAAAAAGTTTCTGAAAAATTTGATAATGTATTTTTATTAGTAAATAATGCTGGAATAGATGGAGGTTTATATGCCTCTTTAAAAGCAAAGGAACAGATGTATGACAAGGTCATGGCAATAAATGTAAAAGGCGCTTGGAATGTGACAAAAGCTTTTTTCAGACAAATGAAAAGGCAAAGGCAATTCGAGCCGATTAGGGGTAAGATTATCAATATCGCATCATGTGCGGGAACTGATAATGGGATTAATCCGTTCATTGGAGTTTATAGTGCAAGTAAAGCTACTCTCATTGCTTTCACAAAGCTATGGGCCCTCGAGTTAGGTCCAAGTAATATAAGCGTCAATGCGATTTCTCCCGGGGTTTTCTTGACTCCTATATATAACAATGATCCTAAACTAATTAGACAATTCTTGGATACACGTGGAGTGAAAATTCACATAAATAGAATAGGAGAATCTAAAGAAGTTGCAAATATAGCATTGTTTTTAGCTTCACATGCTGCGGATTACATCACAGGAATTAACTTGAAAATTGACGGCGGTATGACTATTTCAATAAATAAGCTATGAAAACAACTTTATCTTAGTTTAAATATTATAAAAATATTTATTTTTTATAATTTTTGTAATAATCTCTGAAATAATACATTAAACGAACAATTTTTTCCCCTTCGGGTTTTAGATAATATAATGTTGCTCTTTTTTTTTCTCCCAC